>JAFWXB010000421.1 GCA_017523185.1 Lachnospiraceae bacterium
ACAGGAAGTTATTGCTGTTT
This sequence comes from Lachnospiraceae bacterium, assembly GCA_017523185.1. The sequence continues at coordinate 21 of JAFWXB010000421.1, forward strand.
CTACAGCATTACAACACTTTGTTCCACAAACAGATGTTGCTATTGAACTTGGTGGAGAAGATGCCAAAATTATCTATTTTGAAGGTGGTAATGTCGAACAACGTATGAATGGTATCTGTGCCGGTGGTACAGGTTCTTTTATCGACCAAATGGCTTCTTTGATTCAAACCGATGCCACAGGATTAAATACATATGCAAAACATTATAAAGCGATTTACCCTATTGCAGCACGTTGTGGTGTATTTGCAAAAACAGATATTCAACCACTTATCAATGAAGGTGCTACAAAAGAAGATTTATCTGCTTCTATTTTTCAGGCAGTTGTAAATCAAACCATTAGTGGTCTTGCGTGTGGTAAGCCGATTCGTGGTCATGTTGTATTTTTAGGTGGTCCACTTCACTTTTTATCCGAACTTCGTGGTGCTTTTGTGCGTACTTTAAATTTAGATGCAAAACACGCGATTATGCCTGAAAATTCGCATCTTTTCGCAGCTATGGGTTCTGCATTAAATTATAAACCGGATTCCATTACTTCCTTAGAAGCATTGGAACAATCATTAAGTCAAGAAATCCATATGGATTTTGAAGTAGCTCGTTTACAGCCACTTTTTGAAAATGAAGCAGAATATGCTGATTTTCAAAAACGTCATGGAAATAACCATGTAAAAACAAGTGAACTTTCCAAATATCGTGGGAACTGCTACCTTGGTATTGATGCAGGTTCTACAACGACTAAAATTGCATTGATTGGGGAAGATGGTTCCCTCCTTTATTCTTTTTACAGTAATAACAATGGGAATCCACTTGCTACTGCAATTGGTGCAATTACCGACATTTATAAACAATTACCAAAAGAGGCTCATATTGTACATTCTTGTTCTACAGGATATGGAGAAGCCTTGTTAAAATCAGCGCTTATGCTTGACGAAGGCGAAGTAGAAACAGTTGCCCATTATTATGCTGCTGCATTTTTCGACCCAAATGTTGATTGTATTCTTGACATTGGTGGGCAAGATATGAAATGCATCAAAATCAAAAACCAAACCGTAGATTCGGTACAATTAAATGAGGCTTGTTCTTCCGGTTGTGGTTCATTTATTGAAACTTTTGCAAAATCATTAAATTATAGTGTTGCTGATTTTGCAAAAGAAGCACTTTTTGCCAAAAATCCGATTGACCTTGGTACACGTTGTACGGTATTTATGAATTCCAAAGTAAAACAGGCTCAAAAAGAGGGAGCAACCGTGTCTGATATTTCTGCCGGACTTGCGTATTCTGTTATTAAAAATGCTTTATTTAAAGTAATTAAACTTTCTGATGCGAAAGACTTAGGAGAAAACATTGTAGTACAAGGTGGAACATTTTATAATGATGCCGTACTTCGCAGTTTAGAAACGATTGCCGGTGTAAAAGTCACAAGACCTGATATTGCAGGTATTATGGGTGCGTTTGGTGCAGCTTTAATTGCAAAAGAACGTCACGAACGCTATTATCAAACAACCATGCTTAGCATTGAACAAATTGAAGCACTTACCTATACAACGAAACTTTCCCGTTGCAAAGGTTGTACCAATCATTGTCTTTTAACAATCAATCGTTTTTCTGATAATCGTCAATATATTACCGGAAATCGTTGTGAACGTGGTCTTGGAAAAGAACGTAAAAATGCAGAACTTCCAAACCTTTTTGAATATAAAAATAAGCGTATTTTTGATTATGAAATCCTTCCACGTGAAAAAGCAACACGTGGTGTGGTAGGAATTCCACGTATTTTAAATATGTACGAAAACTATCCATTTTGGGCAACCTTTTTTACAAAACTTGGATTTTCAATTGTATTATCTCCACAATCCAGTCGTAAAATTTATGAAATGGGAATTGATACGATTCCAAGTGAATCGGAATGTTATCCTGCAAAATTGGCACATGGACATATCGCATGGCTTATTCATCAAAATGTAGACTTTATTTTTTATCCGTCTATTCCATATGAACGCAACGAAACACCGGAAGCCAATAACCATTATAACTGCCCGATTGTAACTTCTTATCCGGAAAATATCAAAAATAACGTGGATGAAATTACTTCCGGACAAGTGAAGTTTTTAAATCCGTTTATGGCATTTACAAGTGAAGATATTTTATCCAAACAACTTGTTGCTTGCATGAAACAAGAATTTAATATTTCCGAATCCGAAGTTCGTAATGCTGTTTCTGAATCTTGGAAAGAACTTGCTGTTGCTCGTATGGAAATTATGAAAAAAGGTGAAGAAGTCTTAGCCTATATGGAAAAACATCATGTACGAGGTATTGTACTTGCAGGAAGACCATACCATGTTGACCCTGAAATCAACCACGGGATTCCGGAACTTATCAATTCCTATGGACTTTGTGTATTAACAGAAGATTCTGTTTCGCATTTAGGTCGTGCAGAACGTCCACTTATTGTAATGGACCAATGGATGTATCATTCCAGACTTTATGATGCAGCGAACTTTGTAAAACAACGTAATGACTTAGACTTAATTCAATTAAATTCCTTTGGATGTGGATTAGATGCTGTTACAACAGATTGTGTTAGCGATATTTTGACAGGTTCTAATAAAATTTATACTTGCTTAAAAATTGATGAAGTAAATAACTTAGGGGCAGCACGTATTCGTATTCGTTCGCTTCTATCTGCAATTCGTGTGAAAGAAAAACAACAGAAAAAACGTACCATTACTTCTTCTGCCTATGAACGTGTTTTATTTACCGAAGAAATGAAACAAGCAGGTTACACCATTATTTGTCCACAGATGTCACCAATACACTTTGATTTAATTCTTCCTGCATTTCGTAAAGAAGGATATAACATTGTAATTCCTGATATTCCTGCGAAAGAATGTGTTGATACAGGACTTCGCTTTGTAAATAATGATGCTTGTTATCCGTCTTTGATTGTCATTGGACAAATTATGAGTGCTGTTTTATCCGGAGAATACGACTTAACGAAAACAGCTATTTTAATCAGTCAAACAGGTGGTGGCTGTCGAGCTTCCAACTATATTGGATTTATTCGTCGAGCACTCCAGAAAGTAAATTTACCCGAAATTCCGGTTATTTCTATCAATATGGTAGGACTTGAAAAAAATCCTGGATTCCGATTTACGCCAAGCCTTGTATTGCGTGGACTTTATGCATTAGAATTTGGCGATATTTTCTTACGTTGTGTATATCGTATGCGACCTTATGAAATTACAAAAGGTTCTACCGACGCTATGCATGAAAAATGGAAAGCAAAATGTATTGAATTTTTAACAAAAGATGGTATGTTATCACATACAACTTATCGAAAATTATGTCGTGAAATGATTCGCGACTTTGACAACATTCCAATTACAGAAGAACGAAAACCTCGTGTTGGTGTTGTTGGAGAAATTTTAGTAAAATTTTTACCTGTTGCAAATAACTTTATTGTAGATTTATTAGAAGCTGAAGGTGCAGAAGCAGTTGTACCGGATTTAACAGACTTTATTTTATATTGTTGTTATAATCAAAACTTTAAAACGGACTACCTTGGCGACAGTAAAAAAGCCAAATATATGACAAATTTAATGATTCATTTCTTAGAATGGATGCGAAAAGATGCTCGTGAAGAACTTGTAAAAAGTAAACACTTTGAACCAACTGCTTATATTAAAGATTTGGCAAATTATGCAAGTGAATTTGTATCGATTGGAAATCAAACCGGAGAAGGTTGGTTTTTAACCGGAGAGATGTTAGAACTCATTCACCAAGGAGCAACGAATATTGTATGTGCACAGCCATTTGCCTGCTTACCAAACCATATTGTTGGAAAAGGTGTGATTAAACAAATTCGAAGTAAATATCCAAGTGCCAATATTGTAGCAATTGACTATGACCCTGGAGCATCCGAAGTAAACCAGTTAAATCGAATTAAATTGATGTTATCTACGGCACAGAAGAATTTGCATGAAACAAAATAATACTAAATTTATTTTTATAAATTTCTAAAGAAATAAAAAAGCATATCTTAATTATCTTTTCGATAACATAAGATATGCTTTTATTATACTCTAACTTAAAAATTTCAAATTGTACTATCAGAATTTAACTTACATTTTGGCACTTCTTACCAAATGTACGTTTTTGTTCTATTTTAATAAATTCGTCATACTTTCCAATCCAATAACAAGTGTAGAAGAATTATGTAACAGGGCTGATGTCGTTGGTGCTATCATACCTGTTACACCAAGTACAATTAAAAGTCCATTGATTCCTACAATTTCCCTATAATTTTTATGAATACGTTTTACAAGTTTATCACTTAGATACTTCAATGTTACAATTTCATACAAATCGTCACTTCCTATTGTAATATCTGCAATTTCTCTTGCAATTTCTGCTCCATCACTAATTGCAATTCCTACATCAGAAGCTGAAAGTGCAGGAGAATCATTGATTCCATCACCTACCATGACAACTTTGCGACCTAATTCTTTTTGGCTTAAAATAAAGTTTGCTTTGTCTTCCGGCAATACTTCCGAATAGTATTCATCAGGTTTTAATTTTCCTGCAATTGCTCCTGCTGTACGACGGCTATCGCCTGTCATCATAACAACTTTTGAAAATCCAGCTTCTCGTAATGCCTTAATAACAGAAGTTGCTTCTGCTCGAAGTGGGTCTTCAATACAAATCACACCAATAAGTTCATTTTCTACTGCAAGATAAAGATGTGAATATTCTGCCGGAATACTTGCAAATAATGCTTCTTTTCCACTAGGTACAACGCAACCTTCATCTTCAAATACAAAATGACGGCTTCCAATAATTGTTTTTTTATTGTCAATTGTAGTCGAAATACCATGTGCAACAACATATTCGACTTTTGTATGCATTTCTTCA
>JAFWXB010000422.1 GCA_017523185.1 Lachnospiraceae bacterium
GGTTAAAAAAATACAAGAAGAAATATAATAAAATGGAAAGATGATGCAAAAACAGTAAGTTTATTTTAAATAAACAGAAACATAACTTTTGCGACAAAAAAGTTTATGATTTTAAATTCTTAGCACACTTGTGTACCACTGCCACACAGGCAGCAATTAACAATAAATAAATTGTTGAAATGCTATATGGTTTAGTAAAAAAGAATATAGTGAATTAAAAATAAGAGATATTTTATCTAGCAATAGGTAAGATATCTCTTTTTTATGGAGTTTTATAAAAAGTAGGAGAGTTTCACCTTGAGAAAAAGTAAAAACAAGTAATTGAGAAGAATTTTTTTAAGTTTTACGATTGACTTATAAAGTTTTTAAATTGGTAAAAATATCTTTATTCTTGTAGTAAGTTAGGTTATAATCTATGATAACAAAACGAAAAGGAGGATTTTAAAATGCGTAAAATGTTTGCATTATGTATGGCAGGCTGTATGTTATTTTCTAATACAGTTCCTGTTTTAGGAGCAGAGGAAGTATTATCAGATGATATTGTAATTTTGTATACAAATGATGTACATACGTATATTGATGATACGTTAAGTTATGATGTTATTGCTGCCATTAAAGACGATTTGGAAAAACAGTATAAGCATGTACTTTTAGTAGATGCAGGTGACCACATTCAGGGAACAGCATATGGTTCTATGGATAAAGGGGAAAGTATTATCCAGATGATGAACGCTGCAGATTATGATGTAGCAACACTTGGAAACCATGAATTTGATTATGGTATGGAAGGTTGCTTAAATGTCATTGAACTTGCTGAATTTTCTTATGTATCTTCGAATTTCTACCATGAAGCAGATGGTGTACGTGGAGAAAATGTATTAGATAGTTATGCAATGTTTGAGTGTGGAGATGAAAAGATTGCGTTTGTAGGTATTACAACACCGGAAACTTTTACAAAATCTACACCTGCATATTTTCAAGATGAAGATGGCAATTTTATCTATGGTATTTCTTCAGGTGAAAATGGAGAAGATTTACAACAAGATGTACAAAATGCAATAAATGAAGCAAAAGAAGAAGGTGCTACACAAATTATTGCTTTGGGACATTTAGGAATGGATTTATCATCAGAACCTTGGACAAGTGAGTCAACAATTGCAAATGTAACAGGGCTTGATGCTTTTATTGATGGACATTCTCATACAGTTATGGAAGGAAAACTTGTAGATGATAAAGAAGGAAATAATGTTCTTTTAACACAGACAGGTGAATATTTTGACCGTATTGGTATGATGGTAATTGATGCTGAAACAGATGAAATTACAACAGATTTTATTGAATGTGAAGAAATTCTTGGTGCAGATGGAGAAACGGTAGAAGGGTATAAGTTAAATTCAGAACTCTATCATGGTACAGAAGTTATTTCAAATACAGATGTAAAAGATATCAAAGATGCATGGATTACAGAAGTAGATGAAATTCTTGGAGAGAAAATCGGTTCTACAGATATTATTTTTGATAATTATGATGAAGAAGGAAATCGTTTAGTTCGTCAACAAGAAACAAATACAGGTGATTTTGCAGCAGATGCACTTTATTATTTATTTGATGGTATGGGACTTGATGTAGATGTTGCTATTATGAATGGTGGTGGTATTCGTAATAAAGCCATTACAGGCGAAATTTCTTACAAAACTTGTAAAGAAATACATACATTTGGTAATGTGGCATGTTTACAGACTGTTACAGGTCAACAATTATTAGATGCTTTAGAATGGGGTGCTCGTAGTGCAGGTGTTGCAGAATCCGGTGGATTTCTTCACGTATCCGGTATTACCTATAAAGTAAATACGGAAATTACAGATACGACACAAAAAGATGAAAAAGGTATTTGGATTGGTGGACCAACTGAAGATTATAGAGTTTATGATGTTATGGTTTATAATAAAGATAATGATAGTTGGGACGAGCTGGATTTAGAAGCAGAATATAATTTGGCAGGTTATAATTATACATTGCGTGATTTAGGTGATGGTTTTGCTATGTTTGACGGAGCAGTCAATGTCTTAGATTATGTTATGGAAGATTATATGGTGCTTGCAAATTATATAGAGGGCTTTGAAAATGGTGTAGTGGAAGCATATAATTCTCCTCTTGCAGACAAATATTTTAGTTGGATTGTAGATTATAGTGATGTAAATGGTAGTGGACGTATAAAAGTAACTGAAGGCTTTGAAGAAGATGATATGTCTGAAGAACAACTTTGGGTAGGTGGCGTAGAAGTAACTGAAGAAAACCAAAATGATGTTTTTGGTGATGGAAGTGTAACATATGATGCAGAAACAAATACACTTACTTTAACAGATGCTACTATTCATAATGAAAATGGTCATGGTATTTATGCTTATGGTATCAACTTAAATATTGTAGGTATAGATACAGAAGCAGAAGGAAGTAATGACATTTCCGGTAAAGCTATTGTAGAAGAAGGTATTGATGAAGAAGGATATGAATATACAGAAACAATACCTGGATATGGCATTTATGTAGAAGGAAATGGTTATGAAGAAAATGGAAGTTTGACAGTTACAGGCATATTAGGAGATATTACAGGTTCTGAAGGAAGTGCAATATCAGCTTATGAAGATATTGTAATTCAGGGAACTGTAAGTGATATTACTGCTACAGGTGGTCTTAGTAGTGGTATTGAAAGTTCATTTGGTAGTGTAATTGTTGAAGGTAAAATTGGTGACATTATTTCTGATTATAATGGTATTTCGGCTTGGGAAAATGTAACTATTTCAGGTGTTGCAAATAATATTACAGCTAATGGATATACAGGTATTTATACATTAGGTGGAGATATTGTACTTAGTGGTACAATTAACAATATTGTTGGATATGTTGTTGGTGTAGAAGCATATGGTGATTTGAATTTAGATGATGAAGGGAATGAAATTGTTACTGGTGGAAATGTTATAATTCGTGGTAACGTAAATAAAATTTCAGGAGGTTCTGTTGGTGTTTATACAGATGCTGATTTAACTGTAGAAAGTCCTGTAGAAATCTATGCAACAAATGCAGAAGAAGAAAACAGATATGCTGTTTCTATTGGTGAAAATATTATCATTAACAAAGATAAAAAGATGATGATTTCCAAACCGGAACAATATGAAATTCGTTCTGTTCTTGTGGATTCTTATGAAGATGAAGATGGAATGGTAGAAGTATGGCGTAATACTGTTTGTGATAAACAAGAACAAATTGCTTCTATGGTGAAATTTGAATATGGATATAAAGTAACTTTTATAGATAATATGAATGAAGATATCCTTTCAGAACAAGAAATTTGTGTAGGAGATAAAGTTACGAAACCTGACGTTCCTACTTTAGATGGTTATACATTTGGTGGTTGGTATATGGATAAAGATTGTACTGACGGAAATGAATATAACTTTGATACACCTGTAACAAAAGATATTTCTCTTTATGCTAAGTGGATAAAAGAAGTAAAAACATATACAGTTACATATAAAGCAGATGGTGTAGTTGTTGCAACAATAACGGTAGAACATGGCAAAGATGCAACAGCTCCAACAGTTCCTGTAAAAGAAGGATATACAGGTACTTGGGATAAAGATGGAAAAAATATTACCGGTGATGTTGAAATTCACGCAGTTTATACAAAAATTCCGGTAACAGAAAAACCAAGTAATCCACAAACAGGAGATACTAATAATATAGTTCTTTGGGGAACATTATTGGCAGTTGGTACAGGTTGCGTTGGAGTAAGTGTTATTTCAAAAAAGAAAAAAGAAGATAAAGTAAAATAATGAAATGATTTCCCTCTATTAATCAAAAATGGTTGATAGAGGGAGTTTTTTCATAAAAATATACTTTTTAATAGA
>JAFWXB010000040.1 GCA_017523185.1 Lachnospiraceae bacterium
GTGTTGTAAATGCGTTAGGACAACCTATCGACGGAAAAGGACCTATTGAAACAGATAAGTTCCGTCAGGTAGAAAGAGTTGCATCCGGTGTAATTTCCAGAAAATCAGTAGATACTCCATTACAAACAGGTATTAAAGCGATTGACTCTATGATTCCAATTGGACGTGGACAACGTGAGCTTATTATCGGTGACAGACAGACAGGTAAAACAGCGATTGCGATTGATACCATTATTAACCAAAAGGGACAAGGCGTAAAATGTATTTATGTTGCAATCGGTCAGAAAAACTCTACCGTTGCAAATATTGTAAATACATTAGAAGAATTTGGTGCTATGGAATATACAACTATCGTAGCAGCAACAGCTAGTGAACTTGCACCAATTCAATATATTGCTCCATATGCAGGTTGTGCAATTGGGGAAGAATGGATGGAAAACGGACAAGATGTTCTTGTTATTTATGATGACTTAAGTAAACATGCAGCAGCTTATCGTACATTATCCTTACTTTTAAAGAGACCACCTGGACGTGAAGCTTATCCTGGTGACGTATTCTATTTACATTCCAGATTATTAGAAAGAGCAGCAAGACTTTCCGATAAATTAGGTGGTGGTTCTTTAACAGCACTTCCAATTATTGAAACACAAGCAGGTGACGTTTCTGCATATATTCCAACAAACGTTATTTCCATTACAGATGGACAGATTTTCTTGGAAACAGAAATGTTTAACTCCGGTTTCCGTCCGGCTATTAATGCAGGTATTTCTGTATCACGAGTTGGTGGTTCAGCTCAAATTAAAGCCATGAAGAAAATCGCTGCTCCAATTCGAGGCGACTTAGCACAGTATACGGAACTTGCAGCATTTGCACAGTTTGGTTCTGAATTAGATGCAGATACCACAATGCGATTAGCACAAGGTGCTCGTATTAAAGAAATGTTAAAACAGCCTCAATATAAACCAATGCCGGTTGAAAAACAGGTAATGATTATTTATGCAGCTACACAGAAATATTTATTAGATATTGAAGTCGCTGATATTCTTCGTTTTGAAGCAGAATTGTTTGAATATGTAGAAACAAAATATCCGGAAATTCCGGAAACTATTCGTACAAAGAAAGTATTAGACGAAGAAACTGAAAAATTATTAATTAAAGCAATTCAAGAATGTAAAAAATCCTTCAAATAAATAACGGCAGAAAGCAGGTGTGTAAGAAATGGCCTCAATGCGAGACATAAAGCGAAGAAAAAATAGTGTCACAAGCACACAGCAAATCACTAAAGCAATGAAGCTGGTTTCTACCGTTAAATTGCAAAAAGCAAGAACAAGAGCAGAAAGTACCAATCCTTATACAGAAAAAATGTATAAAACGGTTAGTTCTATGATGGCAAAGAGTGGAAATATTATCCACCCATATTTGACAGCAGGAGAATCCAATCGTAAAGCTGTGATTGTAATTACTTCTAATCGTGGTCTTGCCGGAGGATATAACTCAAATATCGTAAAACTGATTACAGGAAGCGACCTGAAAAAAGAAGACTTGGATATTTATGCTTTAGGTTCTAAGGGCTGCGACCTTTTAACACGTCGTGGATATCGTATTGTGGAAAATCGTTCGGATATTATGGAAAATCCAACTTATTCGGATGCAAGTGCTTTATGTAAAAAAGTGCTTGATTCTTTTGCAAAAGGAGAAGTTGGTGAAATTTATTTAGCATATACCCATTTTAAAAATACGGTTTCTCATATTCCTACCTTGATTAAACTTCTTCCTGTAGAAGCAGGAGATATGGAAGAAACAGAAAACAGTAATGTGCTTATGAATTATGAACCAAATACAGAAGAAGCATTGGATATGATTATTCCAAAATATGTAACAAGTCTGTTTTACGGTGCTCTTGTAGAATCTGTAGCCAGCGAAAATGGAGCAAGAATGCAGGCAATGGATTCTGCGACCAGCAATGCAGATGAAATTATTAGTGATTTGACACTTAAATATAACAGAGCACGTCAAGGTGCTATTACGCAAGAGCTTACGGAAATTATTGCCGGAGCAAATGCGATATCATAAAATAAGGAGAAAGCATAAAATGGCAAATAATAATGTTGGTAAAATCACACAGATTATTGGTGCCGTTCTCGATATTAAATTTCAAGAAGGTAACTTGCCAGAGATTAACGATGCTATTGAAGTGCCATTGAAAGATGGTGGAAGACTTGTAGTAGAAGTTGCTCAGCATTTGGGTGATGATACAGTAAAATGTATTGCCATGGGACCAACAGATGGTTTGGTTCGTGGAATGGATGCTATCGCAACCGGTGCACCAATTACAGTACCGGTTGGTGAAAATACTTTGGGAAGAATGTTTAATGTATTAGGTGACCCTATTGATGAAGTAGCACCACCAAAAACAGAAGAACATTGGTCAATTCATAGACCGGCTCCTGCATTTGAAGAACAGGCAACTTCTCAAGAAATGTTAGAAACAGGTATTAAAGTCGTTGACCTTCTTTGTCCATATCAAAAAGGTGGTAAAATTGGGTTATTCGGTGGTGCCGGTGTAGGTAAAACTGTATTAATTCAGGAATTAATTCACAATATTGCAACCGAACATGGTGGATATTCTGTATTCGCAGGTGTAGGAGAACGTACACGTGAAGGAAACGACCTTTACTACGAAATGAAAGAATCAGGCGTTATTGATAAAACAACAATGGTATTCGGTCAGATGAATGAACCACCAGGAGCACGTATGCGTGTTGCTTTAACGGGTCTTACAATGGCAGAATATTTCCGTGATAGAGGTGGAAAGGACGTATTATTATTCATTGATAATATTTTCCGTTTCACACAGGCAGGTTCTGAAGTATCAGCACTTCTTGGACGTATGCCTTCAGCCGTAGGTTATCAGCCAACCCTTCAGACAGAAATGGGTGCACTTCAGGAAAGAATTACTTCTACAAAGAATGGTTCTATTACATCTGTACAAGCTGTATACGTTCCTGCCGACGACTTAACTGACCCTGCTCCGGCTA
>JAFWXB010000423.1 GCA_017523185.1 Lachnospiraceae bacterium
TATTGATGCATCTGCTCCGGAAAGTATTCATTTGTGTGACTTCCCAACAGTAGATGAATCACAGATTGATAAAGAACTGGAAAAATACATGGACCAAGTATTAAAGATTGTTGTAATGGGTCGTGCTTGCAGAAATAATGCAAATATCAAAAACCGTCAGCCAATCGGTCAGATGTATGTAAAAGCACCGGAAAACTTAAGCGATTTTTATGTAGATATTATTGCAGAAGAATTAAATGTAAAATCTGTAATTTTTAAAGAAGATGTTTCTTCTTACACAAGTTATCAATTTAAACCACAGCTTCGTACCGTTGGACCAAAATTTGGTAAGTTTTTAAAACAAATCCAAAAAACATTGGCAGAACTTGACGGAAATAAAGCAATGGCTGAATTAAAATCCACAGGTGTGTTAAAACTTTCTAATATCAGCGATGAAGTTGTATTGGCAGAAGAAGATTTGTTAATCACAATGACACAAATGGAAGGATTTATTACAGAAGGCGACAACTATGTAACAGTTGTACTTGATACAAAACTTACACCGGAATTATTGGAAGAAGGTTTTGTGCGTGAATTAATCAGTAAAATTCAGACCATGCGTAAAGAAGCAGGATTCGAAGTAATGAATCATATTGCCGTATCTTATATGGCTGATGATAAAGTATCTGCTATTTTTGAAAAAAATGCGAAAGCAATTATGTCAGAAGTATTAGCAGATGAAATCGTAGCAGGAACATTAACCGGTTACGAAAAACAATGGAACATTAATGGCGAAATGGTAAAACTTGCCGTGTTAAAACGATAGGAGAGAAAAGTTAAATTATGAGAGACAATGTTTTTAACAAAAAAGTATTTGTAAAATCTGTAAAAGACAACTTAAAACACGACTACCGTAAAACATTACAGGAAGCTAGTCAACAAGAACTTTATCAGGCTGTTTCCCGTGCTGTAAAAGACGTAGTAATGGACGAATGGCTTGCAACACAGCAGGCATTTGACAAACAGGACCCAAAAACTGTTTACTATATGTCTATGGAATTTTTAATGGGTCGTGCATTAGGTAACAACTTAATCAATCTTTGTGCTTATAAAGAAGTACAAGAAGCATTAGAAGAAATCGGTTTAGATTTGAATATACTTGAAGACCAAGAACCAGACCCAGCTTTAGGAAATGGTGGTTTAGGACGTCTTGCAGCTTGCTTTATGGATTCTCTTGCATCTTTAGGTTATGCAGCATATGGTTGTGGTATCCGTTACCGTTATGGTATGTTTAAACAGCAGATTACAGATGGTTTCCAGATTGAAGTACCGGATAATTGGTTAGAACAGGGATATCCATTTGAACTTCGCCGTCCGGAATACAGCTATGAAGTAAAATTTGGTGGAAAAGTAAGAGAATATACAGATGAATATGGCAATTTAAAACATGCACATGAAAATTATGAATCTATCATGGCAGTTGCATATGATATGCCAATCGTAGGTTATAATAACCATGTAGTAGATTCTCTTATTATTTGGGACGCACAGCCAAAAAACAGTTTTAAATTAAAAGAATTTAATGAAGGAAAGTTTGAACAGGCGAAAAAAGAAGCAAACTTAGCTTATAGTTTAGTAGAAGTTCTTTATCCGAATGATAACCATGAAGATGGAAAAATCTTACGTTTAAAACAGCAGTATTTCTTTGTTTCTGCAAGTGTACAGCGTGCGATTGCAAAATTTAAGAAAAACCACAATGATATTCATGACCTTCCAAAGAAAGTTGTATTCCAGATGAACGATACACATCCAACAGTTGCAGTTGCAGAACTTATGCGTATCTTACTTGATGAAGAAGGCTTAAGCTGGGAAGATGCATGGGATATTACAACAAAATGTGTAGCTTATACAAACCATACAATTATGTCAGAAGCATTAGAAAAATGGCCAATTAACATTTTTAAAAAGCTTCTTCCACGCGTATATCAAATTGTAGAAGAAATCCATAAGAGATTTGTTCAGGAAATTGAAGCAAAATATCCGGGCAATCAGGAAAAAGTACGCAAAATGGCAATCCTTTGGGACGGTCAGGTAAAAATGGCACACCTTGCAATTTGTGCAGGATATTCTGTAAATGGTGTAGCAAGACTTCATACAGAAATTCTTATGAATCAGGAACTTCGTGATTTCTACGATATGTTCCCTGAAAAATTCAACAATAAAACAAATGGTATTACACAAAGACGTTTCTTAGGTCATGGAAATCCACTTCTTGCTGATTGGGTAACTAAGAAAATCGGTACTCGTGACTGGATGACAAACCTTTCCTTAATGGAAAAATTAGTACCATTTGCAACAGATGCAAAAGCACAGAAAGAATTTATGGAAATCAAATTCCAGAATAAAGTACGTCTTGCAAAATATATTAAAGAACACAATGGTATTGAAGTAGACCCGAACTCTATCTTTGATGTACAGGTAAAACGTTTACATGAATACAAACGTCAGTTTATGAATATTCTTCATATCATGTATCTTTATAACCAGATTAAAGAAAATCCAAATATGGAATTTTATCCAAGAACATTTATTTTTGGTGCAAAAGCAGCAGCAGGTTACAAAAATGCAAAATTAACAATTAAGTTAATTAACAGCGTAGCAGATGTAGTTAATAATGATGCTTCTATTAATGGAAAACTTAAAGTTGTATTTATTGAAGATTACAGAGTATCCAATGCAGAATGGATTTTTGCTGCAGCAGATGTAAGTGAACAGATTTCTACAGCAAGTAAAGAAGCTTCCGGAACAGGTAATATGAAATTTATGTTAAATGGTGCTCTTACTATTGGTACAATGGACGGTGCTAACGTAGAAATGTACGAAGAAGTTGGTGCAGACAATATCTTTATTTTCGGTATGAGTGCTGATGAAGTTATTAAACATGAACAATGTAAAGATTACAAACCAATTGAAATTTATAACTATGATGTAGATATTCGTAGAGTTGTAGACCAATTAACAGATGGCACATATTCTGCAAATAACAGAGAATTATTCCGTGACCTTTATAATTCTCTTTTCAGAAATGCAAATGGAAATGTTGCAGACAGATACTTTATCCTTGCAGACTTCCGTTCTTATGCAAATGCACATAAAAAAGTGGAAGCATACTACAAAAATACTTCTGCATGGGCACAGAGTGCAATTCTCAACGTAGCACATGTAGGTAAATTCTCATCTGACAGAACTATTCAGGAATATGTAGATGACATTTGGAAATTAGACAAAGTAACTGTAGATATGACAGGATTAAACTAATAAAAAAGTATTTAAATAACGTGAGTTCGACAAAATACTAAAAATGTAAAAAAGTATAGATTTGATTATCAAACTACAATTTTTATAAAATATTTCTTTGTTTTTATATAATTCTTCTGAAATATTTTAATTATCCAACTCACGTTAAACATGTAAATATAATATATTATAGAAGATAACTTTTTTGATATAGAAATTAGTTTAAAATTAAGGATTAAAAAATGAATAATGTAAATTATAATTTACAGTCAGAAAATGCCACGCAAAAACGTGGCATTTCTGGCTTTTCTTTAAAAATGATAGCTGTTGTCACAATGTTTATCGACCATTTTGCAGCAGTTGTTTTGCTACGACTTTTATATGCTTCGTATGATGTAAGAGGAGCAATGTTTCAAAGTGAACATATAGGAGATAAACTTATTATATGGACATTTGAACATCAGGATATGTTATGGAATGTCTATGAAACCATGCGTTTAATAGGTCGTATGGCATTTCCAATTTATTGTTTTCTTTTAGTACAAGGATTTTTGTATACACGCAATGTCAAGAAATATGCGTTTCGACTTTTTATCTTTTCTTTGATTTCCGAAATTCCATTTGATTTTTCTTTGAATCAAACATGGTGGAATCCAACATATAATAATGTATTTTTTACATTATTATTAGGATTGTTATGTATTGTTTGTCTTTCATGGATAGAAAATGCACATAAAAAATGGCAAGTACAAGAAAAAGATAAATTTATCGGTTGGGTGCTTCGAATTGGAACTTCTTTTATTGTAGCATTAACAACATTTTATCTTGCAGAAAATGTACTTTATACCGATTATGGTTTTGCAGGAGTTTTAGCAATTGTACTTATTTATCTATTCCGAGAACAACCAATGATAGGATTTATTTTATGTATTATGGCACTTGGAGAATTTTCAAGTGATACAGAATATGCTGCACTTTTAATGTTAATTCCATTGTATCTTTATAATGGAACAAGAGGAAAACAAGTAAAATACTTTTTCTACGCCTTTTATCCAATTCATTTATTTGCGTTTGGGCTGATTTGTATGTGGCTTGGAGTGTAAGACTGAAAATAAATATAGTTTTTTGGTATATAAATAGACAAAATGGAATATGTCTGTTAAAATTGGAATAGATGAAAAATTTGGTATTTTTAGAAGATGAGATAGGTATTTGAATGCAGACAAATAATCCCCCACGTTAAATGCGTAGAGCATTAAGGAGAGGGTAGGGGGATTTTTGTGTCAGTTGGAGATGCAAGCTCCAACTGACAAGCAACGAAGTTGCCTGCGTTTATGAGCAAGTAGCGAAAGCGGATTGCGAATGTCCGCTTTACTAGGTTTTATTAAGAAAAGGGGGCATTTTTATGGTAATTCAGGATTTTACGGATATGGTAAAATTTGAACAAATTATTTCAAACTGGGCAAAAGCAACAGGTCTTGCAACAGTAGCAGTAGGTGCAGATGGAAAATATATTCCCAAATGCTATAATTTTACAGATTTTTGTATTAACTTAACAAGAGGCTGTAATGAAGGAAAACGTCGTTGTGAAAAATGCGATAGAGAAGGAAAAGGTGTTTATCATTGTCACGCAGGATTGATTGATTTTGGGATTGACCTTATAGTAAATGGACAAAAAATGGGGTCAGTAATTGGTGGACAAGTATTGCCAAAAGCACCAAATAAAGAAAAATTTCGTGAAGTTGCAAGAGAATTGGGTATTGATGAAGATGTTTATCTTAGAGCATTAGACAAAGTACCTGTAAGAACAGAAGATGTTATCAATGCATCTGCCCAACTTTTAGGAGAAGTTATGAATGACTTCATCAATTCGGAATATAATGCAAAGTACAATGTAAAACTTCTGAAAAATATGACAGAAGGTGTAAGACAATGCGAAGAATTAGTAGCCAAAATTCAGAAAAATACAGACGAATTAAACCATATTCAGCATAGACAAAATATTTTAGCATTAAATGCAAGCATAGAAGCTGCACGAGCAGGCGAAATGGGCAGAGGATTTAATGTTGTTGCAAAACAAGTAGGTGACCTTTCTGTAGAAAGCCGTCAGTTAAATGAACAAATTGCAAATAATGTTACTCGTATCTCTGAAATAGTGCATGGTATGGCAGTAAATAACGAATAAGTTGAGATTATAAAAGGCTTATTGGAACATAGAATTTATAAATAAAATATAGTATTTACTGACTACTCCCACGGGCAAGCCCGTGGGTTTTTCGCCACATAATTATAACATAGTGGATTGTATTT
This sequence comes from Lachnospiraceae bacterium, assembly GCA_017523185.1. Next base: position 5,587 of record JAFWXB010000423.1, read on the forward strand.
ATATTTTTTAGGAACTGATAGCCTTTTTATTTTATAAGATATTTTTTTTGGATAATATGAAATACTATACAATCTTTTTAGGCATAATAAAACTTTTTGTGATAAAAATAGTTGCTATTTTGTCTTTTTTTTGTTTGATTTAAAATAGTAATTTCATACTCTTTTTCAATATATTTAATATATATTGGTAGTTTACTCATGGTTTTTATGATGGCTGTGTCACCATTACTTTTGGAAAAATTTATAGCATGATTCAGAGTTACTCCTTTTCCAAAATAATATTGAACGCCTTTTCGATAATTTTGGTTAAATAAGAAATACTCGTTACTATTTGTTGCAAGATAAAAGCTGTGGATTCCTTTTTGTATTGGTTTACAATAGATAATTGGTGTCATAATGATTCTTTCCTTTCAGATAAATAATTTTTTAAATTAAAAATAATTGACAAGTATATAAAATACGTGATAAAATTAAAAATCACATAAACGTAGGCCTTACATTCTTTGGACCGGCAGAGGTACTGGAAATGACAATATGTCAGAGAATGTTGTAACTGTTGACATAGCATTTACCAAAGGAGGCATATATGAGTATTGCAATTGCATATCCAACGATTAACGCAAAAGCAACCGGTGAACGAATTAAAGCACTTCGCATAGAGCGAGGTCTTAAAATTCGTGAAATCTCAGAATTTATGGGATTTACCACGGACCAAGCAGTTTGCAAATGGCAAAGAGGAGAAAGTCTTCCAACATTAGATAACCTCTATGCTCTTAGCAAATTATTTGGGATTCAAATGGAGGACATCTTAGTCGGCGACGACAAGATGTCCTTTGTTTTTTGGAAAGAGAGATGGTTTGACTCTGGTACAAATAAAGAAAAACTTTATTTTTCCTTTTTGCGACGGACAAGTTGTTTGGTACTCCAAATCTCGTGTTCGATTTTGGCAGTTTTGCCACAATATGTTCCTTTTAAACGGAGAATATAAGATTCTCCAATAAACTGTATTTCTGTACAGTTTTGATTTGGATGTTTAATCAAACGAA
>JAFWXB010000424.1 GCA_017523185.1 Lachnospiraceae bacterium
GCATTTGTACAAATACCAAACTCTTTACCAAATCCAATGCACAAACCAAAAGGCTGTTATTTTGCACCACGTTGTCCATATGCAACAGAACAATGTGATACGCAAATGCCAGCAATAAAGACATTGGAAAATGGAAGACAAATTCGTTGTTTTTTCTATGATAAAATTTAGATAAGGAAGAAATATGAAAAAAGAAACAAGTAATCATCAGGAAATTTTACTGGAAACTTCCAATCTATCTGTGAATTTTCCTGTAAAAAAAGAAGTGCCTTTTTCCAAACAAAAATATTTACAAGCAGTAACGGATGTGTCCATTCGCATTTACAAAGGGGAAACATTTGGACTTGTAGGAGAAAGTGGTTGTGGAAAATCTACATTTGCAAATACTACATTGGGACTTTTAAAGCCAACATCAGGGACAATTTTTTTTGATGGAGAAGATTTGGGAACTATTTCAAAAGTACAAGCAAAAGAACTTCGAAAAAGAATGCAAAAGATTTTTCAAGACCCAAGTTCTTCGTTAAATCCTCGTTTTACTGTATTTGAATTAATTTCAGAGCCACTTACGATTCGTGGTGGTTATTCAAAACAGCAAAAGAAAGAATTGGTTATTACTCTATTAAAGAAAGTGGGATTAAGTGAAGCAGATTTATATCGTTATCCATCGGATTTTTCAGGAGGACAACAACAGCGTATTGCGATTGCTCGTGCATTAATTTTAAAACCGGATTATTTGGTATGTGATGAACCTGTAAGTGCATTAGATGTGTCTGTACATGCACAGATTTTAAATTTGCTTATGGAAATGCAAAGAGAAATGGGAATTACGTATCTGTTTATTTCCCATAATCTAGCCGTTGTAAAGAAAATGTGTGACCGTTTGGCAATTATGTATCTTGGAAAAGTTGTAGAATATGGAAATGCAGAAAAGATTTTTACAAATCCATTACATCCATATACAAAAGCCTTGATTTCTTCTGTTTTGGATATTGATATTCATGCAAAAAAAGAGCGTGTTACGTTGCAAGGTGATGTATCAAGTCCAATTGACCCACCAATCGGTTGTCGTTTTTGTAAACGTTGTCCAAATGCAAAGCTAAGATGTGAAATAACACCATGTTCTCTTGTAGAAGTAGAAAAAGACCATTTTGTATCTTGTAATTCGTTAAAGTAGATTTAGTGTTAATTTTGTGATTTATAAATAATAAAGAAAGAAGGATAAAAAAATGAAAAAAAATCGTTACAACGCACTTTTATTAGGTGCAATTTTAGCAATGTCAGTTTCTATGTCAGCGTGTGGAAATAACGCAAATACAAATTCGAATACAGATACAGAAATATCAGCAATACAAAATGCAGGAAATATACAACAAAATAGTAATCAGGAAACAGAAGTGGCTTTTAAAACAGGTGTATATAGTGGAACATATACAAAAGAAGCAATGGGTTCTGAAATTGTGTATAAATATTCGTTTGATTTGAAAGAAGATAATACTTATACATATCAAGTAGCTTTTGATATGAGTGGAAAGGAATATACAAATGAAGAAATTGGTACTTATACAGTAGAAGGAACACTCTTAACACTTACTCCGGAAACTCCATTAAAAGATTTAGATGCTTCTATTACAGGAAAGATACAAGATGGAAAAATTACAGTAACAAGATGTGTATCAAGTTTTGCATCTGCACAGCAGGAAATTGAAGCAGTATTTGGAGCAGAACATAGTACAAATGCAGAATAAGGTTTTATTAACAACTTTATAAAGAAATAAATATAATCGGGTAGGTTAGTAGTATTTTCCTACCCGATATTTAACTAAAAAATAGAAAGGCAGTATGAGAGTATATGATGATTAACAAACGACTGATTGCTACAGTCAGCGAAAGCAAAAAATACATTGTAGGAAATGTTGTTTTACAATGGATTTCTTTACTTGCTAATATTGTAATGATGATAACAATTACGGGGTTTCTTGCAGGATTGTATTATAGAAAAATGGATGAAAATGATGTTACAACAACGCTTCTTATTATTGTTGCAGTTGTAATTGTGCGTTTTCTTTGTGCGATTGGTTCTACAAAGATGAGTTATTTATCCTCAAAGACCGTAAAAAAAGTATTACGAGAGATGATTTATAAAAAGTTATTGAAATTAGGAACTTCTTATAAAGAAAAAGTACAAACTTCAGAAATTGTGCAAGTAGCAGTAGAAGGTGTTGACCAATTAGAAACGTATTTTGGTGCATATTTGCCACAATTTTTCTATGCAATGCTTGCACCACTTACATTATTTTTTGTATTATCTTTTGTCAATATTCCATCAGCAATTGTACTTTTTTTATGTGTACCAATGATTCCAATAACAATTGCCATGATACAGCGTTGGGCAAAAAAATTATTGGCAAAATACTGGGGGCAGTATACAGCTCTTGGTGATACATTTTTAGAAAATTTACAAGGACTTACAACATTAAAAATTTATCAATCAGATGAATTTAAAAATAAAGAAATGAATGAGCAATCCGAGCATTTTCGTAAAATTACAATGAAAGTATTAACTATGCAGTTAAATTCCATTACTATTATGGATTTGATTGCTTATGGGGGAGCAGCAATTGGTGTTATTTTATCCGTAACACAATACAAGTCCGGAAAAATCGAATTAGCAGAAGCATTAATTATTATTATGCTTTCGGCAGACTTCTTTATTCCAATGCGACAACTGGGGTCATTTTTTCATGTAGCTATGAATGGTATGGCAGCAAGTGACAAAATTTTTCGACTTTTGGATTTACCGGATAATAAAAACGAAGGCAAACAAATGATGCCACTAAATAGTGATATTGTATGTAGAAATCTTTCTTTTTCTTATGATAAAGATAATAATTATGAGGAAAAAGAGTATTATAAAAAAAATGAATCTCAAGAAAATAAAGATATAGAAAATAAAAAAGTATGTCAAGAAAAAACAAATAAAGATATAAAACATAAAGAAAAAATAGTTCAACAAACGAAAAGAGAAGTGCTTAAAGGAATTACTATGACATTTCCAAAAGGCAGTTTTACAGCGATTGTAGGAGAAAGTGGTTGTGGAAAATCGACGATTGCTTCTATTTTAATGGGAAGAAATAAAAATTATCGAGGTTCTATTCAAGTTGGTGGTGTAGAATTAAGTGAAATTGCAGAGGATAGTTTACTTGAGAATGTTACCTATATCAGTCATCAAAGTTTTTTATTTAAAGGTACAGTAAGAGAGAATCTGCTTATGGGAAATCCGTCTGCTTCAGATGAAGCATTATGGAGTGTATTACAAACTGTAAAATTGGCAGAGTTTTTAAAATCTGAGAATGGTTTAGATACACAATTAACAGAAAAAGCAGGAAATTTATCAGGTGGACAATGTCAGCGACTTGCGTTAGCAAGAGCACTTTTGCATAATACACAAGTATATATATTTGATGAAGCAACCTCAAATATTGATGTAGAAAGTGAAAATGATATTATAGAGCAAATTTATCAGCTTGCAAAAGAAAAGACAGTTATTTTAATTTCACATCGATTGGCAAATGTCGTTGGTGCAAATCAAATTTATGTTTTAGATAAAGGAACGATAAAAGAATGTGGTTCACATGAAGCTTTATTAAAAGAACAAGGTGTGTATGCAAATTTATGGAATACACAGATGCGTTTGGAAAATTATTCTGGTATAACACAAGAATATATTTAAAACAACAAAAATGTATAAGGCTACTACCGAAAGGTAGTGGATTTTTGCCTATGACAATAGAAAGGATTTATTTATGAAAAAACGAACCGGATTAAAAGTAATGCTTGGGTTAATTGGTATGGTAAAACCATTAACAGCGTATATGCTACTTGCTATTTTTATGGGAATAGTAGGACATTTATGTGCTACATTTATTACGATTTTTGGTGGTTATGCCGTACTTTCCGTATTGGGATTTGAAATTCCAATTTCTTTAACTATGATATTTGTATCTGTATTGATATTTGCTGTAATGCGTGGCATTTTGCGTTATGCAGAACAATCGTGTAATCATTTTATTGCATTTAAGTTACTTGCATTGATTCGTGATAAAGTATTTCAAGCTCTTCGAAAACTCTGTCCTGCAAAATTAGAAGGAAAAGACAAAGGAAATTTAATTTCTATTATTACTTCTGATATTGAATTATTGGAAGTATTTTATGCACATACAATTTCTCCAATTGCAATTGCATTTTTATTTAGTGTAATTATGTGTGTATTTATTGGAAAGATTCATGTGTTATTAGGTGTGATTGCCTTTATGGCATATTTTGTGGTTGGTGTATGTATTCCACTTTGTATTTCTAAAATGAGTGGAGATAGTGGAATAAAATTTCGTTCAAAATCAGGGGAATTGAGCAGTTTTGTATTAGATAGTCTGCGAGGACTTTCTGAAATCTTACAATATGGACAAGGGAAAAAACGTTTGGAAGAAATGAATAATCGAACAGACGATTTATCCATAGAGGAAGAAGAACTGAAAAAAGTAACAGGACGAAATATGGCAATTACAAATACGGTTATTTTAATATTTGATTTTGTTATGTTATTTACAGCAGCAGATTTCTATCAAAAACAAGAGATTTCTTTTGTAGGACTTTTAATTTCTGTAATATCCCTTATGAGTTCATTCGGACCTGTGGTAGCACTTGCAAACTTAGGCAGTACCTTGCAAAATACATTTGCAGCAGGAAATCGTGTACTTGATATTTTAGAAGAAACACCAATGGTAACAGATATTATAGGAAAAGAAGAAATCAATTTTACAGGCGTATCAGTACAGAATGTAACATTTTCTTATGAAAAAGAAGAAATTTTATCAGATGTTTCTGTGGAAATTCCAAATCATTCGATTGTAGGAATTGCAGGACGTAGTGGAAGTGGAAAATCTACATTATTAAAATTATTGATGCGTTTTTGGAATGTAGAACAAGGGACGATAAAAATTTCGAATACCGATATTCAAGATATTAACACAACAAATTTGCGAACTATGGAAAGTTTTGTCACACAAGAAACACATTTGTTCCATGATAGCATTAAAAACAATTTGCGAATTGCAAAATTAGATGCAACAGAAGAAGAACTCATAGAAGCGTGCAAAAAAGCATCTATTCACGATTTTATTATGACCTTGCCACAAGAGTATGATACGCAAGTAGGAGAATTAGGAGATACGCTTTCGGGTGGAGAACGTCAGAGATTAGGTTTAGCAAGAGCCTTTTTACATGATGCACCACTTATGCTCTTAGATGAACCTACCAGTAACTTGGACAGTCTAAATGAAGGCATTATTTTAAAATCGTTAAAAGAAGAACAAAAAGGAAAAACCATTGTATTGGTATCGCACAGACAATCTACCATGCGAATTGTAGACAATATGTATTCCGTAGAACATGGAAGAATAAGTTAAAATAATATGAGTTTCATAATAAACGTGAGTTCGATAAAATACTAAAAATGTAAAAAAATATAGATTTGATTATTAAAATACAATTTTTATAAAATATTTCTTTATTTTTTTATATAATTCTTCTGAAATATTTCGATATTTTACTAAAAATATATTTAAAACATCACTTTGCCTATGAAAATGTAACTTTTCGTGTATATTTTTATAGGCAATTTTCATTCCATATTTTGATTTTTGAACTCACATTATATGAATATATCCTCTCTTAATTGTAGACATAAGAGAAGAATATTAATATTATATATCGTCGTTATTATTATCAGGAATTTTATAGGAATCTATAATATCTCCTCTTTGATTTCTGACAGTAACAAGTACTCCGTCTTCAACATCTTCCCATTCTTCTTCGAATAAATCTTCAACATTTCCATAGTTGGTATTTTCATAATAGCGTTCTTTCGTAGTATAATCATAAGTTATTTCGCTACCAATTCCAAGGTCTTCATAATCAATCATAGATTCTAGTTTGATTTTAGCGAAATCTTCACGTTTTAACTGTTTAATTTCTTCCGTTTGTCCATCAGAGAAATCAAATTCTTCAGGTAGTGATTCATCAGCAAAATTAGAAGCAAACCATTTTTTCATTTCATTAAGTAAGTCTTCGCCGGATTCTAAGTTTTCAAAATCGGTTTTCGATAAATTAAAATCCATATCTCCAACCATGGAATTATTTCCACTATTATAATCAGCAGAGTATTGTTTGTTGTCTTTTGTATGAATCGTTACCATTACATAGGAACTGCTACTGGAATTTGTGACAAAATCAGTTCTAATTTTCATAAAATATCTCCTTTTTGATTTTTGTATGAGTAAGAGTTTTATAATCATAATTAAAGTACTAAAAACTTTAGTTTTTAAGAAAAGTACTTGTATGAATTTAGTGTATATATCAATTATAGAAAAGTAAGATAGAATTATCAATAAAAAATATAAAGAATATTGACAAAAAAGAAAAAATTAGTTATACTTAATATAAGTTAGCGATAACTAACTAAGATTAGATAATACATACTCATATTTCGAATAAAGTAAGCGAATAATATATATATTACGTTTGCAGTATTTCGAAATAAAATTAGAAAGGAAACTCATATGTGTCAGGAAGTTTTTCAAATTGTACAGGGCATGGATAAGAAACATATTGAAACAAAACTTGCTTTACAATGTGCCCCATTGATTACAGGTATTAAAATTTCAAATTTATTAATTGTTTCATCAGAAGATGAAGAAAGTGTTCGAACAATTTTAAGAAAAACAGGAATATCCTATTATCGTTTACTCCGTCAGGAGAAAAAAACTACTTTCCTTTTATTTTATCGTTCAAAATTGTGCACATATTTAAAAGACTCCGATGTGCAAAACATACTCTTAGAAAACGATTATCAGGATTTATCATTTGGAATGATTTTACGTCAGTTTCAAATGCGTTATAAGGCATATATGAACCAAGAAGCACAATTTCCACATGAAATGGGAGTGCTTCTTGGATATCCGGTAGAAGATGTGCGTGGTTTTATTGAACATAAAGGACAAAATTTTTTATATTCGGGTTATTGGAAAGTATATCAAGATGTAGCACAGAAAAAGGCATTATTTGCAAAATATGAGGAAGCAAAAGAAACATTGATTCGTTTATTAGACTGTGGAATTGGGATTCGTTTGATAATTGAAATTTATCGAGAAGATTTTATGGTGGATTTGCAAGAAAAGAAAGAAGTAGCTTAAGAACAATGGAAGTCATGGAGAACTTATAAAAAATAAATATATGAAAAAAGCGATAAAACAGTAAGTTCTGTCTTATCGCTTTTTCTTTGTATATTGTTTGAGAAAAAACTATATTTCACAAATAACAGTTTATTTTATATTTTATAACAAAAACAATATATTTTTCTTAAGATAATAAATGATTATTTTGTAAGTAATAACATAATGTCATTGCTACGTTTTACAAATTTTGTCATAGCATCTACAGATAATGGCTGATTTGAAAGCATTGCTAAGTCGTAAAGTTGTTCTGCAAACATTGGAACGTGTTCACTTTCTTTATTTTCGATAATGAATTTTACAAGTTCATTATTTGCATTTAAAGTAAGTGTTTGGTCTGCGATAAACATACTTGGGTCCATGCCACCCATACCATGCATAGCGTACATTTTCATCATATCCTGCATACGACGACCTTCTTCAGAAAGTGTAATGACAGAAGCAATACCATCATTTTTGAGTTTTTCTACTTTAACAGTAAGTTTTTCATTGTGAATTGCTTTTTTGAATACTTCAGATAAAGTGGTAGTAATTTCCGTTAAATCTTCAGCAGAATCATCTTTTAAGGAATCTGTTAAGTCAGCATCGATACGCATGAAACGATAATTTTCATTTTTCATTTCTAATTGGCTGATAAAAGAAGTATCAATGTTATGGTCTAAAATAACAGCGTTCATGTTCTGTTCTTTGAAAAGTGCAATATACTGACCTTGTTGGTTTTTATCAGTTACATAGTAAATAGTAGCACGTTCGTCTTTTGGTTCTTCTGTTGTATTATCTACAACTTCAGCTTCTACAACTTCACCATCTTCTGTTTTTGCTTCTTGTGTTTCTACCGGTTTTAATAATTCCGGAAGTGTCTGATATTTATCGTTAATATCTTTAAAGAGGATATAATCGTTCATTTTTTCACAGAATTTTTCATCTTTTAAGCAACCGAATTTAATAAATGGACTGATATCGTCCCAGTATTTTTCATAAGATTCTTTTTCTGTGTTGCACATTCCGATAAGTTTGTCAGCAACTTTTTTGGTGATATATTCGGAGATTTTCTTAACAAATCCGTCATTTTGTAATGCACTTCTGGATACATTAAGTGGAAGGTCCGGACAATCAATTACACCTTTTAATAACATTAAAAATTCAGGAATAACTTCTTTGATGTTATCAGCGATAAATACTTGATTGTTGTAAAGTTTAATTGTACCTTCAATAGAGTCGTATTCTGTATTGATTTTTGGGAAATAGAGAATACCCTTTAAGTTAAATGGGTAATCCATATTTAAGTGAATCCAGAATAATGGTTCTTTGTAATCTAAGAATACTTTGCGATAAAATGCTTTGTAATCTTCATCTGTACAATCTTTTGGATTTTTGCCCCAAAGTGGTTGAATATCATTTAATGGTACAGGACGTTTTACAATTTTTAATTTGTCTTTTGCAGGAGAAACTTCTACGATTTCTTTTGTGCCATCTTCGTTTTCTTTTTCTTCTGTTTTGGCTTCTTCGTGAATTTCTTCTACAACTTCGTCTGTATCAAGTTTATCTTCTTTGTCAATTGTTTCATATTGAACTTCTGCATTTGCTTTAGAAAGGTAAATTTCTGTTGGCATGAAAGAACAATATTTTTCAATTACTTCTTTTGCACGATATTCGTTGGCAAATTCTAAACAATCTTCATTTAAATATAAAGTAATTTCTGTACCAACTTCTGCTTTTGTGCCATCTGTCATATCAAATTCTGTGCCACC
>JAFWXB010000425.1 GCA_017523185.1 Lachnospiraceae bacterium
ACACAAACTTTTCTATCACATAAAAACATATTTCATCTATGTTCAATAAATAAGGAAAATAAATAAAAAACATATGTTTTTATCAATATTACAAATCATACTACTGTTCAAAAAACAATTTCATAGGTTTATATTCTTTTTCTTTTTGCAAATAAGTATAAAGACCAATAAATTTATAATGCACATCATATAAACAAACCGTTTCACATTGTACTGCTTCTCTAAAATTTAAAATCATAGCACATGGAATACGATTGCCATTTCGAATATATTTCTCTGCATCTTCACTAGCAATTACTTTTGGATATTGTTCAAATACAATATCAATTGGAGATAAAAACTCCCATTCTTCTTGTGGAAAAATGCTTAATCTCTGTAATTCCTCTAATTTATAAGCATTGTCTAAGGTAAAATTTGCTACTTTTGTACGTAGTAATGATTTCATACAACCAAAACAACCTAATTTTTTTCCAATATCATCACACAAAGTTCGAATATATGTTCCTTTTGAACAATGTACAACAATTTCTACTTCCGGAAGTTTGATACTTAAAATTTCAATCGAATAAATCGTAACACTTCTTGCTTTTCGTTCTACGGTAATTCCTTTTCTTGCAAGGTCACAAAGTTTTTGTCCATTGACTTTTAAAGCAGAATACATAGGTGGAACTTGTTCATATGTTCCCACAAACGAAGCAATCACCGTTTTGACATCATCTTCTGTCACTTGTACTTTGGCTTCCTGCAATACTTCTCCTGAAATATCTTGTGTATCTGTTTCTTTTCCTAAAAGCAAAACTGCTTTGTATTCTTTATCTTTATCTGTTAAAAGGTCACATACTTTTGTAGCTTTCCCTAATGTTACAGGTAATACACCTTCTGCATCAGGGTCAAGTGTTCCTGTATGTCCAATTTTCTTTTGATGAAAAATACCTCGCATTTTCGCAACTACATCAAAAGAAGTATAACCTTTTTCTTTATAAACATTAATAATGCCATTTACCATGATACTAACTCACTTTAATCTATCTTTCTCTAATTAAAAATATATCTAACTATAAAAAATACTCCAAATATTACATTTAGAGATTACATTTATGTTAATATAAATAATCTAAGCAGATAATATTCTCTTATGTAAAAAGACAATCATTATCTGCTTTTCCTATATAAATTTATATGATTATACGTTTTGTTCCCATTCTTGTATCTTATCCGAAATTGCTTCTGCTAAGCGTACAATAATATCTTTTATTTCGCCTTCCATTGTACAACCTGCTGCTCGAACATGTCCACCACCTTGAAATTGCATTGCAATTTCTGCCATATTGACATCTTCATTTGCTCTTAAACTCACTCTATATAGATTTTTTTCTGTTTCATATAAAAAAGCAGCAACAATGGTATCTTTTGTAAGACGAAGTTGATTTACAACCCCTTCTAAATGTTTTGGAAGACAATCAAATTGTTCCATTGTTTCTTTTGTTACATAAGAAATAATACATTTTCCATCTAAATATAATTGACTATCTAAAAGTATTTTTCCTAATATAAGATTTTGCTTGTATAATTTCTCATAATATGATTTATGCACAATTTTAGAATAATCAATGCCTTTTTCCATTAAAATACCGGCTGCTGTCATTGTAGATGCTGTGGTACAACTATATTGAAATACTCCTGTATCATGCACAATTCCTGTATATAAACATTCTGCAATTTCTTTTGTGATTTTGTCAGTATCCATAATATTAAACACTAATTCACAAGTAGAGCTTGCATCTGGTATGATATAATTTTCATTTGCATATTCTACATTGCTTACATGATGGTCTATACAAATCGTATATTTTGCAGAATGAAAATATTTGACATTTTCTCCTAGTCTGCCTATATCTCCACAATCTAATACAAAAAAGATATCATGTGATTTATCCTCTTCCACCGAACTGCAAATACACTCTGAATGTTTCATAAATTTCAATGTATTTGGAATTGGCTCTAAATAAATATCTGTTTCTATTTCCGGATAGTAAGTACGAATATAATTATATACAGCAAGTGTAGAACCTACACAGTCACCATCCGGTCTGACATGACCGGAGATGCCTACTGTTTTCTTTCCGATTAATAATGTATCTAAATTAATCATTGTCTGTTTCTACCTCTTTCGAATGTGTAGCTACTACTTCATCAATTTTCTTTGACATAGAAATACCATATTCAATGGATTGGTCTAAAATAAATTTAATTTCCGGTGTGTTACGCAAATTGATTGATTTTGCCAGTTTTACACGAATAAAACCTTCTGCTGATTTTAAACCTGCAATGGTATCTTTTTGTGCTTTTTCATCACCTAATACACTAATATATGCTTTTGCAGTTTTTAAATCCGGAGCAACTTCTACTGCAACAACACTTGTCATTGGATGAATCCTTGGGTCTTTGATTTCCCCACGAATAATATTCGAAAGTTCTCTCATTACTTCTTCGTTAATACGAATATTTTTAATACTGTTTTTTCTCATATATCTGCCTTTCTTTTATCAAAACATATTGAAACATATCATAACTGGTTTCACTTTATATAATTTCTATATAAAACAAATTTTATAATATATATTGCACAAAATCATATAAAATTTTATGTCTATTTTATACAAAAATAGAATAAACTCTCTAATTAACTTCAAAAATATGATAACAATATCTCAAAATCCATTAATTTTCTTTTTTCATTTCATTATATAGATACATACGAAGTTACATAATAAGAAAACTCATATCAAACAAATATTCGTTTCTTATCTTGGCACTTCTACCATCTTATATGCTTCTACAATATCAAATTCTTGAATATCATTAAATCCTTCAAATACAAGACCACATTCATAACCTGTTCTTACTTCTTTTACATCATCTTTAAATCTCTTAAGTGAAGCAAGACTGCCTTCATGAATCTGTTTTCCTTCACGAGAAATTCTTACTTTACAGCCTCTTTCTAATGTTCCGTCAAGAACATAAGAACCTGCAATATTACCAACACCGGATGCTTTGAAAATCTGACGAATTTCTGCATGACCGAGTACCTTTTCTTCAAAGATTGGGTCAAGCATACCTTTCATAGCTGCTTCTACATCTTCGATTGCTTGATAAATAACTCTGTAAAGTCTTACGTCTACACCTTCTCGTTCAGCTGTTGATTTTGCCATCGGGTCAACACGCACATTAAAACCAATAATAATTGCATTTGATGCAGATGCAAGTGTTACATCAGATTCATTGATTGCACCAACACCACCATGAATTACTTTTACCATAACTTCTTCGTTAGAAAGTTTCATAAGACTTTGTCTTACAGCTTCTACGGAACCTTGTACGTCTGCTTTTACAATTAAGTTTAATTCTTTCATATTACCTGACTGAATCTGTGAGAATAAATCATCAAGAGACATTTTTGCTTTTGTTTCTTCTAATAATCTGTTCTTTTCTTCAGAAATATAGGTATCTGCAAATGCTTTTGCTTCTTTTTCGTTTGTTGTATTTACAAATGTTTCACCTGCTGCCGGTACACTATTTAAACCTAAGATTTCTACCGGTGTAGAAGGACCTGCTTCTTTTACTCTACGTCCATTATCATCAATCATTGCGCGTACTTTACCATAACTGCTACCACAAGCAATTGGGTCACCTACATGAAGTGTACCTTTTTGTACCAATACAGTTGCAACTGCACCACGACCTTTATCAAGCTGAGCTTCAATAACAAGACCACGTGCCTGACGTTTTGGATTTGCTTTTAATTCTAAAACTTCTGCTGTTAAAAGAATCATTTCTAAAAGATTATCAATACCTTCTTTTGTATGTGCAGAAACTTCACAGAAAATAGTGCTTCCACCCCAATCTTCCGGAATTAACTGATGTTCTGCAAGTTCATTTTTTACACGGTCAATGTTTGCTGTTGGTTTATCAATTTTGTTAATTGCAACAATAATTTCTACACCTGCTGCTTTTGCATGACTAATCGCTTCTACTGTCTGTGGCATTACACCATCATCTGCTGCAACAACAAGAATTGCAATATCGGTTGAATTTGCACCACGCATACGCATTGCTGTAAACGCTTCATGTCCAGGAGTATCAAGGAATGTAATATTTTGGTCATTGATAGATACCACAGATGCACCAATGTGCTGTGTAATACCACCAGCTTCTCTTGCTGTTACTTTTGTAGAACGAATTGCATCAAGAAGGGAAGTTTTACCATGATCTACGTGTCCCATTACACATACAACAGGTGGACGTGGTACCATATCTGCTTCATTTTCATCTTCTTCTTTTAATAATTCTGCAATAACATCTACTTTTTCTTCTGCTTCACAAATAAAGTTAAATTCTAATGCAATTTCTTCTGCTGTTTCAAAATCTACTTCATGGTTCATGGTAACCATCTTACCTTTCATGAAAAGATTTTTAATAATTACAGATGGCTGTACTTTCATTCTGTCTGCAAGCTCTTTAATAGTTAATTTTTCAGGAAGTGTAATAGTCTTAATTTCGTTTGGATCTTCTTTTGCCTTCTGTGGCTGTGGAGCATTTTTCTTTTTGCCGCCATTCTTTTCTAAGTTTACAAAATTTTCCTGACGTTTTCCTAATTTATCATGGTCCTGATGTCTGGTATTGTTGCGACGGTCATTACCACGATCACGACTTTCTTTTCCGCGAATTTCTTCTGCTGGAGCTGTTTCTTTATTGAATTTATCCAATTCACGATCAAAGCGACCCTTTCCGCCATTTCTATCATTTCTATCATTTTTATCATTATTTCTATTATCATTTCCACGGAAATTGTTTCTATCCCCTTGTGGACGATCATTTCTATTTTGACGTTCCCCTTGTGGACGGTCATTTCTATTTTGGCGTTCGCCTTGTGAACGGTCATTTCTATTCTGACGTTCCCCTTGTGGACGGTCATTTCTATTCTGACGTTCGCCCTGTGAACGGTCATTTCTATTCTGACGTTCGCCCTGTGGACGGTCATTTCTATTCTGACGTTCCCCTTGTGGACGGTCATTTTTATTCTGACG
>JAFWXB010000041.1 GCA_017523185.1 Lachnospiraceae bacterium
ACTGTACTATATGAAGATGCCATCGAAATTAATGAAGCACAACCACTTATTGAATACATACTGTCCTGTCATGGAAATCAAAACCAATATCTACTGGAACGTTACCATGACTTTCGTCTATTCGTAGAAAAAAAAGTACAAAAAAAATATAGAATTACCAAAGATGCCGGATTCTTTTTATGTTCTAATTTATAGTTTTCTTTATAACTATAAATCAACGAAATTAGAATATTACATAAATTTATCTATGTTCTAAAGAAATATTTCTAATTATAACAATAGATATCTTTATATAATAAACAAATAAACTATTTTTTGTACACTTTTTTATCAATTAGAACTTACAATATAAAAATCGGGTATTTTCATCTTTTCTGATGATAAATACCCGAAATGTTAAATAACATCTTTTCCTAAAAACTAAATGTATTTTTTAAAACTTCCCATTTTTGGTCTTTTTCACTTAAATTTAAAGCTGTTCCATCTTCTAATATATATCCTTCTGAAGATGCATTTCCTTTATATTCTCCTATAAGTTGTGGCCATGTAATTCCAATTTCCGGGTCATTCCATGCCAAACCACCTTCATCTCCCGGATGATAAAAGTCTGTACATTTATAACAAAATTCTGCAATTTCCGATAATACTAAAAATCCATGTGCAAATCCTTCCGGAATATAAAATTGTTTTTTATTTTCTTCTGTTAATTCTACACCATACCATTTTCCATAAGTTTCACTATTTCTACGAAGGTCTACTGCTACATCAAATACAGACCCCTTTACAACACGAACTAACTTGCCTTGTGGAAACTCTTTCTGAAAATGCAATCCTCGAAGCACACCTTTCACAGAAGAAGATTGATTATCTTGAACAAACTCCATAGTAAGTCCAGCTTCTTCCATATCTCTCTTACTATATGTTTCCATAAAATATCCTCTTGCATCACCATGAACTGCTGGTTGAATTACACAAAGACCTTCAATTCCACCTACATTTTTTTCAACTTTAATTTGTCCCATATTTTCTCCTATACACTAATTCACATTTTTTAAAGGAACAATATTTTTAAAATATATAGCCTAAATAAATTATTTCATTAATTATTTTTTATATAATTACTTAATCTTTTTCACACTACTAAAATTCAATTTCACGAAGATATCTACTTAATGCATCTTGCCATACTGGAAGCGGTGTAAAACCATTCTGTATCAACTTGCTCTTATCTAAACGACTATTAAATGGTCTTGTCGCCTTTGAAATTCCATACTCAACCGTTGTAACAGGACTTACTGTTAAACGTTCTTCTCTATATTCTGTATGCCCCATTTCTACAGCTTGACGAAATATTTCTTTTGTAAAATCATACCAACTAATATATCCACCTTCATTTGTAGCATGATAATATCCATATTTTTCTGTTTCAATCATATCTACTAATAATCTGGATAAATCTAAAGTATATGTTGGCGTTCCAATTTGGTCACATACAACTGTCAATTTATCATGATTTTTTCCTACATTTAGCATAGTTTTTATAAAATTCTTACCATTTATACCAAAAACCCATGCAATACGCACAATAAAATATTTATCTAAGGTATTAGCAACTGCAAGCTCACCTTCTAATTTTGTTTTTCCATACACATTTAATGGAGCATAATCTTTACAATCAGCTTTCCAAGGTTCTTCTCCTTGTCCATCAAATACATAATCTGTACTAATATACACCATTTTACAATCTAATTCTTTACAAACATTTGCAATATTTTGTGTACCTTTTGCATTAATTGCATAAACTTTATCTATTTTATCTTTATCTTCTGCTAAATCAACTGCTGTCCATGCTGCACAATGAATAACAGCATCCGGATTTATTTCCTTAATAATACATTTCACAGATTCTGCATCTGTAATATCCATAGATACATATGGCATTTGTGTTACAGCAGAATTATCCATAGCTACAATATCACTACCTATTCCTTCATATCCACGCTTTGCCAGTTCATTCATAACATCATGTCCAAGTTGACCTGCTACACCTGTTACGAGAATTTTCATCGTTTCCTCCATAATCATAAACATTATTCTTATAAAAAATCTACAAACAACTTATCCTCTATTTCCATACATCTTTTCATAGTAATTCTGA
>JAFWXB010000426.1 GCA_017523185.1 Lachnospiraceae bacterium
ATCAATAATCAGGAACCGGATGATACATTAGAAACAATGGGGGGAACATATATACAACCAATACGAGGTGATTGGATAAGAAGATTGTTATCTCTTGCAAGAATTGTAGTTCCCATTCTTTTGATAGTATGGGGAGTTATCAGTATTATTAATTCATGGAGCTTCATAGAAGAGGTATTAAGTTGTTGTATGGTAGGAGCAATTATAGGTGGTGGAGCACTTACATATCTATCCTTACGTTTTGGACATTATTTTAATAGTAATGTGATGTTTACAGGTGCTATTGTGGGAGCAATACTTGCTTGTGTATTCCAATATAATGTGTTAGATATAGGAACAGAATTAGCTATGTTTATAGAAGTAGTAGGTTCAACAATTCTTATGCCATTAATAGGAATTTGGATTCTGATTTCCTGTTTTCGCAGATAAAACATATATAATAATGTGAGTTCCATAAATTATTTAGAGCATTTCATTATCAAAATATTTTGTAGGCAATTTTAATGAAATATTTTTGACTGTGGAACTTATGTTAAAATAAAATATCAATAAGGGGGAAATTTTTACATGAAAATGATACATATGGAATGTCCAAATCATTCTGATGCAAGATTAGAAGGATATATTTTAGATTGTGAATTGACATTAGGACAGGAAACAAATCGTCCTGCCATTATTATTTGTCCGGGTGGTGGCTATATTTATTGCTCACCAAGAGAAGCAGAACCTGTAGCTTTAAGTTATGCAGCAAAAGGATATCATGCGTTTATCCTTTATTATTCTGTTGGCAAAAATGTAAAAGGCTTTGCACCATTAGAAGAATTAAATTGGGCAATTGGATATTTGCGAGAACACGCTAAGGAATGGCATATTGACCCAAATAAGATTCTCACTTGTGGATTTTCGGCAGGTGGACATCTTGCATTAGCAGGTGGTGTCATGGCAGAACAGAAAGCAAATGGCATGATTTTAAATTATCCGGTTGTAAATATTCCAAATATACAGGGGTCGGATATGATGTTAAAACTTTTTACAGGAAGAAATGAAGTCACAGATGAAGATTCTGCATATTTTAGTTTATTAGATAAAATTGATAAAAATGCACCACCTGTATTTTTAGTAGCAACAGCAGAAGATATGTTGACACCATATGGTGCATTAGCTGTGGCAAAGAAATATTCGGATTTGAATTTAGGATATGAACTTCACGTTTTCCAACATGGTCCACATGGATATAGTTTAGCAAATGAAGTAGCAGCAGATGGAAGTTCCCAAGTATTAAATTTTGCATATGCAACATGGCAGGAGTTAAGTGTGGAATGGATAAAGAAAGTATTTGGACAGCCGGAATTTGTCAATAAATCTACTAGTAAGATTCAACAGTATATGAAAGAATTAGATATGGACTTTAGTAAGCCAAATGATGCAGATAGTGAAAAGATTATGGATTTTGCGTAAAGTAAAGTTTATTGTAGAAAAGCTCTTAAGAAAATGCTTAAGGGCTTTTTATGTTACGATTTTTAAAGATAAGACGAATAGAATATTTACGAAACAACTTCTATGTATTTAGATGGAAGTTGTTTTTTAATGCAAATAAAACATATGTTCGAAATTTTCTTGACATATCGATATTGTGATACTATGATAATCATAATAAATAATGGTATTATATATTTATATTGATGTTATGAAACTCTCTTAGATTTGTTGTGAGAGCAGTCAAAAATTATTTTTTATAGAGAATTCCATCAGTATTGAAAATAGAGTAAAAAGTAATTGAAATTTCAGAAATGATATTTTGATATGCTTGAATTTAACCTCATTTAATAGTATAATCTTAATGATAAGGTAATATGTTAAATTTAATGTATGTATATTAGAAGGGAGAAGGATGACAATGGTTACTTGGAATAATTTAGATACTATTGATTCTTATCAGGAACTTTTAAACACAGAACGTGTAAACCTTGCAGAAGTGATGACAGGTGAAAATGGGGCAGAACGTGTAAAAAAATACAGCGTTCCTATGGCAGAAGGACTTGCATTCAACTATGCTGCTAAACAGGTAGATGACAAAGTTTTAGAAGTTCTTGCAAAATTAGCAGAAGAAACACAACTTACAGAAAAATTTGAAGTTCTTTACAATGGTGAAGTTGTAAATACAGGCGAAAAACGTCGTGTTCTTCATCATATGACTCGTGGACAGTTAGGTGAAGCTGTTATTGCAGACGGTGTAGACAAACGTACATTTTATGTAGAACAGCAGAACAAAATCGCTGAATTCGCAAACAAAGTACATAATGGCGAACTTACAAATGCAGCAGGTGAAAAATTCACAACAGTTGTTCAGATTGGTATCGGTGGTAGCGACCTTGGACCTCGTGCAGTATATTTAGCACTTGAAAATTGGGCAAGAGTAAATAATACATTAAAAATGGAAGCAAAATTCATCAGTAACGTAGACCCTGATGATGCAGCAGCTGTTTTAAGCACAATTGATGTAGCTCATTCCCTTTTTGTACTCGTTTCTAAGTCAGGTACAACACTTGAAACATTAACAAACGAATCTTTCGTAAAAGACGCTTTAAAGAACGCAGGATTAGATGCTTCGAAACATATGCTTGCAGTTACAAGTGAAACATCTCCATTAGCTAAGAGTGATGATTATCTTGCAGCATTCTTTATGGATGACTATATTGGTGGACGTTTCTCAGCTTGTTCAGCAGTTGGTGGAGCAGTATTATCCTTAGCATTTGGACCGGAAGTATTTGCTCAATTCTTAGATGGTGCAGCAGCAGAAGATAAACTTGCTACAAACAAAGATTTACTCAAAAACCCTGCAATGTTAGATGCTTTAATTGGTGTTTATGAACGTAATGTACTTGGATATCAGAACACAGCAGTTCTTCCATATTCTCAAGGATTAAGCCGTTTTCCTGCACACTTACAGCAGTTAGATATGGAATCTAATGGTAAATCCGTAAACCGTTTTGGTGAACCTGTAAATTATGCAACAGGCCCTGTTATTTTTGGTGAACCGGGAACAAATGGACAACATTCTTTCTATCAGTTACTTCACCAAGGAACAGATATTGTACCACTTCAGTTTGTAGGTTACAAAAACAACCAAATGGGCAGAGATGTTATTATTGAAGATAGTACAAGTCAACAGAAATTATGTGCAAACGTAGTAGCTCAGATTGTAGCATTTGCTTGTGGTAAAAAAGATGATGATAAAAACAAACAGTTTGAAGGTGGACGTCCATCCAGTATCATCATTGGTGACCAGTTAAATCCAAAATCACTCGGAGCACTTCTTTCACACTTTGAAAATAAAATTATGTTCCAAGGATTTGTATGGAATGTAAACAGCTTTGACCAAGAAGGCGTACAGCTTGGTAAAGTATTAGCAAAACGCGTACTTGCACATGAAACAGA
Source organism: Lachnospiraceae bacterium (assembly GCA_017523185.1). The sequence goes on from JAFWXB010000426.1 coordinate 3,439, forward strand.
CGGTGCATTAAAAGAATATAGTGATTTATTAAATATCTAATTTTATAAAATAAAGTGTTCCTCACTTCAAGGTTAAAAACTTGAGGTGGGGATTTTTTAATAGGGCATTTATAATGATTTTAGTTTATGGTACAATTTAGGTATTATAGTAATAGAAACATACGCGAAATTTACATGGTCTATTATAAAAATAAAATATAAAGCTGGAGGAGAGAATTATGAATAATGAACAAAAGAAGGAACTAAGCGTATTTGTAAGACACAAAGCAAAGTTAATTAAATGTGGAATAATTGTATTAATGCTGATTGTAACAATTTTAGCAAGTTTTTTTAAAGGGACTTCAAGTGCAACAGAAAAGTATGAGAATATTGTAGCAGAATTAAAACAACAAGTGGCAGATTTAGAACAACAAATAGCTGAAATGCCAATTGCGTGGGATGATAAGCCAACAAAAGAGATTACAATAGACTTAATTAAATCAGAAATTAAAGATATTGGAAAACTAGAGCGTGTTTGAAAAATAAAAATTGCACAAAACCTATGTTTTTGCTGTCCTTTTCATGATAAAATAAAAGAAAAGGGGTGTTTTCTATGTTAAGACGTTACGAATTAACCGATACAGAATGGAATGCAATAAAA
>JAFWXB010000427.1 GCA_017523185.1 Lachnospiraceae bacterium
GGAACAAAAAGTCAGATTATTCTTTTAAAGAAGTTTTGTTGGCAATCAATGAAACATTATTTTACTTTACAGAAGATAAGACAATTGTTCCAAAAGGACCGGAAAAAGATATTTTGATTTTTTTAAGAGCTTGTGACATTCATGCAGTAAAAAGATTAGATGAAATTTATTTAAAAAATGGGTTTGAAGATTTTTATTATAAAAGAATAAGAGAACGTGCCAAATTTATTTTAATGGGTTGTGAAACTACTTGTGCTTCCGGTTTTTGCGTGAGTATGGGGACAAATAAAGCTGAACAGTATGATGCATATATCAAAGTAAAAGATGATGTAGTTGTAATGGATTTAAAATGTGATGCATTAAAAGCTGATTTTAATGCATGTCAAACACAAGAAACAATTGTTCAAGTGGAAGTGACACCGGATTATGTGACTGAAAATAAAGAAAAAGTTACACTTCCAAAACAACTTTCCAATGAAAGTTTTACAAAGGAAATTTGGAAAGAATATGGAGACCGTTGTATTGCTTGTGGTCGCTGTAATTTTGTTTGTCCAACTTGTACTTGTTTTACGATGCAAGATATTTTTTATCAGGATAATGCAAAAGTGGGAGAACGAAGACGTGTATGGGCTTCTTGTCAGATTGATGGTTATACAGAAATGGCAGGTGGACATGGATTCCGTAAAACACAAGGTGAAAGAATGCGTTTTAAAGTAATGCATAAAATTTATGATTATGAAAAACGTTTTGGATATCCAATGTGTGTTGGATGTGGACGTTGTGATGATGTTTGTCCGGAATATATTTCATATTCGAATTGTGTAAATCGTTTGGCAAAGGAGGAAAGCAAATCATGACAAACCATTATATTCCACAACTTTCAACGATTAAAGAAGTAATAAAACATACAGATTTAGAATATACATTTCGCATGACTTTTGATGGTGTAGCAAAACCGGGACAATTTTTTGAAGTTTCGATACCAAAGTATGGAGAAGCTCCAATTTCCGTAAGTGGTATTGGAGAAGGAACGGTTGATTTTACCATTCGTCGTGTAGGAAAGGTTACGAATGAAATTTTTGAAAATTATGTAGGCGATACCTTTTTTATTCGTGGACCATATGGCAATGGATTTGAAGTAGATAATTACAAAGGAAAAGAACTTGTTGTTGTTGCAGGTGGAACAGGACTTTCACCGGTTCGTGGTGTTGTAGATTATTTTGCACATCACACCGAAGAAGTTGTTAGCACAACTTTAATAGCAGGTTTTAAATCACCAAAAGATGTACTTTTTAAAGATGATTTTGCATTTTGGAAAGAAAATATCAATGTGATTCAAACTGTAGATACTGCACCGGAAGATTATACAGGACCAGTTGGTATGGTAACAAAATATATTCCTGAGTTAAAATTCCAAGATATCCAAAATACAGCATTTATCTGTGTAGGACCACCAATTATGATTAAATTTACCGTTATGGAAATTTTAAAATTAGGCGTTCCGGAAGAAAATATTTGGATTTCGCATGAAAGAAAAATGTGTTGTGGACTTGGAAAATGTGGACATTGTAAGATTGGTTCTACTTATATTTGTTTAGATGGACCGGTATTTAATTATGTAGATGGAAAAGAATTGATTGATTAGGAGGTAACGGAATGGGATTAGATATTAATACAAAAAAATTAAAGAAAAATGCGTTCCGTGTATCAAAAGAACGTGGAATTGGTGCATCACGTATTCGTGTTCCGGGTGGTTACTTGAATGCAGAAGTATTAAGTACGATTCAAGAGATTGCACAGACATATGGAAATGGATTTATTCATTTAACAACACGTCAAGGCTTCGAAATTGAAGGAATTCGTTTGGAAGATATGGATGAAATCAATAAAAAATTGCAACCAATTATTGATACATTAGAAATCAATCAGGAAACACCACATACAGGTTATCCGGCTTCGGGAACAAGAAATATTAGTGCTTGTATTGGAAATAATGTTTGTCCGTTTGCTAATTATAATACTGCAGAATTGGCAAAGAAAATTGAAAAAGAAGTCTTTCCAAATGACTTACATTTTAAAATTGGTTTAACAGGTTGCTCCAACGATTGTGGAAAAGCCAGAATGCATGATTTTGGGATTATTGGTATGACAATGCCACAATATGACCCGAATCGCTGTGTAAATTGTCAGGCTTGTGTAAAGGGCTGTAAAAGCCTTTCTGTCAATGCACTTCGTGTAGAAAATTATAAAATTGTGCGTGATACGGAAAAATGTATTGGTTGTGGTGTATGTATCACAAAATGTCCGACAAGAGCACTTACAAGAAGTAAGAAAAAATACTATAAACTTACGATTATGGGTCGAACAGGGAAGAAAAATCCACGTCTTGGAGAAGATTTCTTAATTTGGGCAGATGCAGAAAATATTATAAAAATTATTTTAAATACATATGATTTTGTAGAAAAATATATTTCTCCAAATGCACCGGGCAGAAAAGAGCATATCGGATATATTATTGACCGTGTCGGCTTTGAAGAATATAAGAAATGGGCATTAAAAGATGTAGAGCTTATGCCGGAAACGATTATGAAAGAATGTGTATATTGGAATGGTATTCACTTTGACAGATAAATAAAAATATCATATTTGGAATGTTTTTTAAACTATAACTTAAGTAAATGGAAAGAATTGCAAATATTTTACATCTTCATATAAAACTGTTTTTGGAATTGTAAATGCATAAGTCTTTACTTAATGATAGTTGAAATATAAATAGCGTCCTTGGAGAGGGACAAAAAACACTACTACTTTAAGATACGAGGAAAAATGGAATGAAAAAAATTCAATCTACTTGTAATTATTGTGCCATTGACTGTAACCTTGATTTTTATGTAGAAGATAATCGCATTGTTAAGGTTGTACCGACAAAGGGATATCCGGTCAATGATGGTTTTAGTTGTATTAAAGGTCTTTCTTTAGATAAACAGCAAAGAACAGTAAAACCAAACAGCCTTCCGAAAATCCGTCAAGAAGATGGAAGTTTTAAAACCGTTTCATGGGACGAAGGTTTTCAATATGTAGCAGATAAATTAAAAGAAATTCAGGAAAAATATGGACAGGAAAGTGTAGCAGGCATTAGTACAGGACAGCTTACTTTAGAAGAATTTGCACTTTTTGGACATGTGATGCGTGACCATTTAAAAGCAAATGTAGATGGAAATACAAGACTTTGTATGGCAACAGCCGTTGTAGCACATAAACAAAGTTATGGATTTGATGCACCAGGATACACATTAAAAGATTTAGAACTTTCCGATACTATTATTTTTATTGGAGCAAATCCTGTAGTCGCACACCCAATTTTGTGGGGTAGAGTACAAAAAAATCAAGTACCAGGACATAAAGTCATTGTCATTGACCCTAGAAAATCAGAGACAGCTATGAATGCCGATTATTGGTATGGTTTAAAATGGAGAAGTGACTTATTGTTGCTTTATACAATTGCAAATCAGTTAATTGAAAAAGACTATTTAGACCATACGTATATCGAAGAACATACAGAAAAATTTGATGAATTTAAAGAATTTGTAAAAGATTATACATTAGAACGTGGCGTAAAAGGCACGGGTCTTAGTGAAGAACAAATTTTAGAGTTAGTAGAACTCATTCACAATGGTAAAAATGTATCTTTCTGGTGGACAATGGGTGTAAATCAGGGATACGAAGCAGTAAGAACAGCACAAGCGATTATCAATTTAGCATTGATGACCGGAAACATTGGCAGACCGGGAACAGGAGCAAACTCCATTACAGGTCAATGTAATGCAATGGCTTCCAGAGCATATAGCAATACGGCTGTATTTTATGGTGGTGGCGATTTTACAAATCCTGCAAGACGTGCACGTATCGCAGAAGTATTTGGAACAGACGAAAGTAAGCTAGCAGAAAAACCAACAAAGACATATAATCAGATTATTGAAGGCATTAACGCAGGCGAAATCAAAGGACTTTGGATTTTATGTACAAATCCAAGACATAGTTGGACAAATAATGAAACATTTGCATCTGCAACAAAAAAATTAGAGCTTTTTGTAGTACAAGATATTTACGATACCATTGAAAGTGCTGAAGATTGTACCGTATATTTCCCAGTTGTACCGGGAATTAAAAAAGAAGGAACCTATATTAACTTAGAACGCCGTCTTTCTGCAATGCGACCTGTTTTGGAACGTGGGGAAAATGAAATTTCTGACTACGAAGCTATTTTAGGTGTAGGAAAAGCATTAGGTATGGGAGATGAATTAAAAGGTTGGGAAACTCCAAGAGATTGTTTCAATCTTATGCGTGAATGTTCCAGAAATATGCCTTGCGATATTACAGGGGTAACATGGGAAGCATTAGAAAATTCACATGGAATTCAATGGCCGTATCCGGAAGGAAAAGAAGAAGAAAACAAAGAAGAACAGCGCAGACTTTATGAAAACGGAATGTACTTTACACCATCGAAAAAAGCACAATTTATGTTTGAAGCAGTACGTGAAAATCCACTTCCAATGACAGAGGAATTTCCAATGGTTTTAAATACGGGTCGAGGAAGCGTTGGACAATGGCATACACAAAGTCGTACAAAAGAAGTAAAATTTGTGGAAGATGTATCAGCAAAAAAAGCATATATTTATATGAATACAAAAAAAGCACAAGAAAACAATATTCAGGAAATGGATACCATTCGTGTATATTCTGTTAATGGACAAGATGCAGTATTCCATGTAAAAGTAACGGATAATGTACAATATGAAGAATTATATGCACCAATTCACTATATTGAATGTAACAAATTAACACCTTCTTTATACGACAGTTATTCCAAAGAACCTTCCTATAAAGCTACACCGGTTCGTTTTGAAAAAGTAGAAGAAGTGATATAAAAATCAAAGGAGGAAGTTAGGGCTATATGTATCGAATAAAAATAGATAGAAGTCGCTGTATTGGCTGTTTAACTTGTGTAACTGCGTGTGTTGTCAGCCATGAAACAGAAAGTGGAGATGCTAGAAATCGTGTTGTAATTGATAGTGAAACAAAACCTGCACCAATATTCTGTCGTCATTGTGACAGACCCGAATGTGTGTATACTTGTATGACAGGTGCTATGAAAAAGAACCCGATTACAGGATATGTAGAATATGACAAAGAACAATGTGCAAGTTGTTATATGTGTATTATGTCTTGTCCATATGGCATTTTAAAATACGATAGTATCAAACAAGTAGAAATTATGAAATGTAATATGTGCGTACATAGAAGTGAAGATGGCAAAGGCAACCCAATGTGTGTAGAAAAATGTCCAATGGGGGCAATCACAGTTGAGGAGGTGGAAGCATGAAATATGTAGTAATTGGAGCTTCAGCAGCAGGTATTAATGGGGTAAGAGAACTTAGAAAATTAGATAAAGAAAGTGAAATTATCTTAATTTCCAAAGATAAAGAAATGTATTCCCGTTGTATTTTACATCATTATCTTGCAGGTAATCGAACACTTTCAGAACTTAACTTTGCAGAAGCAGATTTTGAAACCCTTTACAATGTAGAATGGATAAAAGGGAAAGCGTGTATTGCTGTAAAACCAAGCGAAAAAACAGTTGTATTAGAAGATAATACAAAAATTGCATACGATAAACTTTTGATAGCAAGTGGCTCACACACATTTATTCCACCAGTAAAAAATTTAAAAGAAGCCAAAAATGTCATTGGTTTCCGAAATATCGAAGATATTGAAATCTTAAAAGAAGTTGCTAAAACACAGAAAAACTTCCTTGTTATGGGAGCAGGACTTGTAGGAATGGATTGTGTTACAGGTTTATTGGAACTTGGTGTTAATGTTACACTTGTAGAAATGGAACATTGGATGCTTGCAAAACAGTTAGATGAAAAAGCTGCGAAAGTATATCAGGACGCATTTGCCAAAAAAGGCGTAGTGCAATATTATGGAGCAGGTATTTTAGAAGCAGTTGTAGACGAAGAAGGTATGATTACATCTGTGATTCTTTCCAATGGAACAACAATTGCTTGTGATTATGTTGTAGTAACAGCAGGTGTAAGAGCAAATGTAGAATTTTTAGAAGGTTCCGGAATTGAAGTAAGCAAAGCAGGACTTGTGTATGATGAAACTGGAAAAACAAGTGATGATGCGATTTATGGAGCAGGAGATGTTTCCGGAATGCGACCAATTTGGCCTGTAGCTGTAAAAGAAAGTATTATTGCAGCCAGCAATATGGTAGGAATTCCAAGAAAAATGACAGATTTCTTCGCAAGTAAATCAACAATGAATTTCCTTGGTATTCCAAGTATGTCACTTGGGAATGTCAATCCAAACGAAGGCGAATATTCCATTGAAATTTTAGAAACAGAAACTTCTTACAAAAAGATTGTACATAAAGATGGAAAAATCGTAGGAGCAATTTTACAAGGCGATTTGGCATATGGTGGAATTTTACAGCAGTTAATTGCAAGAAAGATTGATATTACAAAAGTGAAAAAACCTATTTTTGATGTGGATTATTCCGATTTCTTCCATACAAAAGAAAACTTTGAATTTTATTTTTAAATCAAATGAAGAAATAAAAAGTTTATTTTTTAATCCAAATAATTTTATAATTTAACTGAATCATTATAAAAGCATATGGGTTGGAATTATGAACTTAATATGAAAACTAAGAAAAGGAAAAAGAAAAATGGAAAGATTAGAAAGAATGCCGGTTCCTGTACTTCCAACATTTGTAGGGGCATTGACATTAGGTAATGTATTTAATGGTATGGGATATGCATGGGTACGTCATTTAACCATGTGGACAGCTACTATTATTTTATTACTGTATATTGTAAAAATCATTAAGTATCCAAAAGTTTGCATGAATGAATACAAAAATACAGTTCCATGTAGTTTGTATGCAGCATTTGATATGATAATGATGATACTTGGAAGTTACTATTTTGATTACATTCCAGCATTTGGAAAAGCTCTTTGGGGCGTGGCAATTATTATTCATATTTGTCATATTTGTATATTTACATATAGAAATGTAATAAAAGAACGCAATATCAATACGTTTGTACCAAGTTGGTTCGTAACTTATAATGGAATCATGGTAAGTTGTGTTGTTGGTGGTGCTATGAATATGGCAGGTGTTTTAAAGTATATTGTATATTATGGCATTATAATTTACTTTATTATTATTCCAATTATGATTTGGAGATTGATGACAGTAGAAGTAAAACCACCGGTATATCACACAATGGCAGTTGTACTTGCACCATGTTCTCTTTGTCTTGTAAGTTATTTAAATGTGATTCAAAATCCAAATGCTATGATGGTATATGTTTTATATGCTTGTGTATTTGTTTCGTTTGCATTTATTGTTATTAAATTGCCGAAATTTTTTGCATTCCAATTTACACCGGGATTTGCAGGTCTTACATTCCCAATGGCAATTGGTGTCGTAGCAAGTCAAAAAATGACAGCATTTTTGACAACAGCAGGAAATGAAGCATTTGCAAATATTGTAAAACAGATAAGTGGAATACAGCTTTATCTTACAACCATGATTATTGGATATGTACTTTTAAATTTTGTCATTATGGCACTTAAAATAGAACGAAAATAGGTCATAAAATGAAAATAGGTTGTGCAGTTTTAGCAGGAGGGCAAAGTTCTCGTATGGGCAAAGACAAATCCCTCCTTACTTTTCAAGGAGAAACATTTTTAAATAAAATTTGTGAAACACTAAGTGGATTTGAAGAAAAAATCATAGCAAGTGGAGCTAATAGAACTATTGGGGTTAGTGAAGTTAGTGGAACTAGTGAGATTAGTGGAGCTTATGATAAGAATAATATAAGTAATGGTTCGTGGAATATTGTTCCTGACATTTATCCGAAAAAAGGTCCCATCGGAGGGCTTCACGCAGTTCTTTCCATATGTGAATCAGAAGCATTATTTTGTGTTTCTTGTGATATGCCTTTGTTACAAAAATCTTTGGTCGAATATGTATGTAGTTTTATGATAGAAGAATATGATGCAATCATTGCAGTAACAGAAGAAGGACGAAAACAACCATTGTGTGCAATTTATCGAAAATCAGTTGTTTCTATTTTAGAAAAACAGATTTTAGAAGGAAATTATCGCATGATGGGAGCATTAGAACAAATGCGAGTAAATTATGTTGCCATTGGTTCGGAATATAGTTGGCAATTAAAAAATATCAATACTCCAGAGGAGTATTTAGAATTATAAGAAAAAAGTCGAATTTCGAGTCGTTTTACCTAAACAAATATGCATGGTGGGCGACCGTGAACAAAATGTTCACCGGAGTATATTTGGAAACGGATATGCTTTCCTAAATTGAGAAGGAGTTCGTTATATGAAACATTCAAAATTATCCATGTTAAATTTCATGGCTTTATGTTGTGTGCTTGGAATGTTTACCAAGAAACTTATCAATCCTTTTGCAAATATAATAACAGAAGCACTTCATATTCCGGGAGGAATCAGTACAGGATTTTCCATTATGTTTTTAGTTATTGCAACAGAAATTGTCAAAACAAATTGTCCCAATAGTTCAGATGTTATCATTCGAAGATGTGGAACATTGATGGGAACTGTACAAGGATTTTTATCGATTGCTCTTGGACGAGTGGGCAGTATGGGGCTTTTAATGCCGGTTGGATTTATTGCAACGGGTATAGCTATTGATATGGTATATCATTTACAGAAATATATTGCATTTTCTCAAATAGAACGAATGGTATTTGCCAA
>JAFWXB010000428.1 GCA_017523185.1 Lachnospiraceae bacterium
GATTGCTTTTGCAATCTTTGGATATTCCATATAACGTTCTTTTTTATGATTTGGAACTTTTGCATTTACAAGGGCTTGTGGCAATACATCCATAATTGTTGCAAGTTCAGATAATGGTTTCTTTGTTTCTACCATAACTTCTAATAAATGAAGTGCACTTAAAAGACCATCTCCTGTTGTATTATCATCTAAAAAAATAAGATGTCCTGACTGTTCTCCACCTAAATTATAACCATTCTGCAACATATTTTCCAATACATAACGGTCACCAACTTTTGTTGTTTCTAAATTAATTCCATACTCTTTACTCATTAAAGTAAGACCAAGATTACTCATAACCGTTACAACAATCGTATCTTGTTTTAATCTGCCTTTTTCCTTTAAGAAATTACCACAAATTGCCATAATCTGGTCGCCATCTACAAGTTTTCCGTTTTCATCTACTGCAAGCATACGGTCAGCATCTCCATCAAATGCAATACCAATATCTGCTTTTTCAGAAACAACACGAGCCTGAAGTTCTTCCATATGTGTAGAACCACAATTTGCATTGATATTTGTTCCATCCGGATTTGTATGAATTGCTACTAAATTTGCACCAAGTTCTTTTAATGTCTTTACAGATGTATAATAACTTGCACCTTCTGCACAGTCAATGACAATTTTAAGTCCAGATAAATCTACCGGTACACATTGTTTCTCAAATTCCACATATTCATCACGAATATCAAAACGATAATCAATTTTTCCAATTCCTGAACCTGTTGGGAAAATAACATCATCCATATCATTTTCAATTAATCTTTGAATTTCATCTTCTAAATCATCAGATAATTTATATCCTTCTCCATTAAAGAATTTAATTCCATTAAATTCCATTGGATTATGAGAAGCTGAAATTACAACACCTGCATCTACTTTATGAAGTCTTGTAAGATATGCAACTGCCGGTGTTGGTACAACACCCACATATACAGCATTTGCACCTACAGAACAGATACCCGCCATCAATGCATTTGCTAACATTCCACCGGAAATACGTGTATCGCAACCTACAATAATCGTTGGCTGATATGATTTTTCTTTTGTAAGTACATATGCACCGGCCTGCCCTAACTTCATTGCAAGTTCAATTGTAAGCTCTGTTCCGGCTACACCTCTTACACCATCTGTTCCAAATAATCTTGCCATTTTTATTACCTCTCTTACTTCGAAAATTTTATATCTTATTTAGTAACTATAAATCATTACTGGTATATAGTTACCAAAAAACTAAATTTCATCAAATATTATCGACTTTCTGACGATATATTGTTTTCTGTTTGAGAACTCTGTGTAGATGCATTTATATCTTGTTGGTTTTTTTCAGAGATTACAACAGATACTATAACATCTTCATATGCATATTTCGCATTATCTATATCAAGCATCAAATGCAACTGATGCGTTCCCACTCCTAAATCCGTTACATCAATATTGCCTTTTAAAACAGTTCCTGCTAGTGCATTGATGTCACTTTCACGACCTAAAATAGTAGCTCCAACACTACTATGCACAAAAGATATTTCTGCTTCATTCGATAATCCTGTGACTTGAATATCTTTTGTTAAAATACTAAATACTTTCGACTTAATTGCTTCAATAACAACTGTAATGTCTATTGTGGCTTGGTGTTTATCTACAACTTCCACACCTTCCGGTAAATATTCTATAATATCAATTGCTGCTGTTATATCATCTACAGCACCTTCAATATTGACAACATCTGCCGGAATTTCAATTGCACTAATACTATTTAATGTAGCCGTACTTCCTTTTAACTGTACAGTTGTTGGATTACTGCTTAAAGAAGCTACTACATAATTTTCAGCCGGAGCTCCTGTTGTTTTTATTGTAATAGGAACTTCTTTAATTTTTAAAATTTTAGCAGATACCATAACGGTATCATTACTAATTTTTAATCTTGTAGTATCTATCTCTTTTCCTTCTTTATCATATAATTCTGGAACTACATTATTTGTAAGATTCATATACATATCATTTACATTAATAGTTGCCTTTACATTCGATATGTTTTGTACAATAGATGCAGGTCCTGATATTTCCAATACATTTGGAGCAACTACGGATACTTCTCCAAGTGCATATCCTTCTGCTACTGTTCCATTTACCTCTGGAGTTACCACAAATTGCTTCTTTCTTAAGTCCTCTAAAGAAACTTTATAATATCGTACAGCGTCACTTAACTTTACGGAACTGCTATAACGACTACAACTAATATCAATTGGGATTCTTCCAATTTCTTCTACTTCATCTATTGCAATATGTTCCATATTCGCAGTTGCAATAAAATCAGATTCATCTATTTTATCTAAAATACTTCTATTTGCAGTTGCAGAAAAAGTAACTTTATTTGTACCCTCAATCACTTCATGATATTTATTTAACTTCTCTAAATATGCCAAATTCTCTACTGTAACGTTTATTGTATATTTTCTTGTCACGGTAGGGTCATCAATATTATATACTATGAGCCATAACGTAAATGCAAAAATAACAGCAAGTATCTTAAATCCCAAATTTTGTGTCAAGGTTTTCAGAACATTATTTTTCATTCTTAAACCTCCTTTTTATCAATTCCATACGCGTAAGTTCTTTTTTCTCTGATTTTTGAAGATATCCCAAACGATTACGCAAAAATTCTGCATCTATATCATGGTAAATCTGTCCACGAACTGCCACAGAAACTTTGCCGGTTTCTTCTGATACAATAATTGTAAGAGAATCACTTACTTCACTAATTCCTACTGCTGCACGATGTCTTGTTCCAAGTGATTTACTTAAAGACACACCATCAGAAAGAGGAAGATAACACGTTGCAGATATCACTCTGTCACCACGCACAATTACAGCCCCATCATGTAATGGTGTATTCATTTCAAAGATATTGATTAAAAGTTGACTTGACAATAAAGCATCTATATCAATTCCTGTTCGGATATATTCATTCAACAAAATTTCATCTTCTAATACAATCAATGCACCTGTTTTTACTCGTCCCATTGCAAAGGTAGCTTTTACTAATTCATCAATTGTATGGTCTGATATTTTTTTTATGGTTGGTTTTGCTCCAACATTAAAAAGACTGTTAAAAATATTTTTATCTCCTAAATTTTCCAATGCTTTTCTGATTTCAGGCTGAAAAATAACTACAATGGCTATCAAACCAACATTCAACGTATTTTCAGCAATCCAAAGAATTGTATTCATCTGAAAAAGTGCAGCCAAAAGCACAAAAATTAAAATTACCATGATTCCTTTAAATAAATTCCATGCTCTTGTTGACTTAATCCATACTAAAATATGATAAAAGAGAAAAGAAATGATAAGAATTTCTATAATATCAACCAATGTCATTGTCAAATTTGCCATTCCAAGTACATTTGATACTTTATTGCTAAACATATATAACAATTCCTTGATATCTTGCATTCTGCTATCCTTCCTTTCTTTTATAAAATGTATTTGGCATTTACCAAATTCGAAACACCCTATAAATACTATCTTTTTAAATCCAATATTTATTACATCGTTTTCTTTTTATTTTTATTTATTTTAATAAATCTTCATCTATTTCCAATTCTTGAGCAATTCTCTTACGACTATCGGCTTGTTCTAACATAGAAGAATTATGTGCATTTTTTCTTCCTTTTGTTAATGTATTCCCAAATTGTTTTACTTTCTTATCTGAAGTAGCAACTGTTTTTTTAGGAACTGCCTTTACATAATAATAATAGTCATCATCTTCAAATTGCAAACGCTCTGTTCTTTCATAATCCAAATCCATGAATAAAAATTCAATAACAAAACCAAAAACAAGTGCCACAATATTTCCAAGAATCATTGCTACTGTTTTTCCGGAAATATTACATACCATATACCCTGCAAATAAGCCTGAAACTTGAATTAATACTCCGGATATAATTGCAATTTTCCATGCATGATCAATTGTCAATTTGCGAATAATATATACTGCAATTGTTGTAAGTATAAAAATCCCAATTACAAGATACATTTCTTTATTTCCAAGTAATTGACTTACTGTAACACTCAATTTACTGATTACTTCTGCACCTTCTACTGTTTCTGAAAGTGTTGTAACATTCTGATAAATACCATCAATAAAGAAAAATGCAACTGTACTACATACCACACCCAAGACAGCAGGAAGACTGCTTAATAAACCACATCCTATTGGAAGAATATATGGAATATTCAAATGAAATAAAATTGGTGTCAATACAGACCAAATTCCAAATTTAGGTGCAAATCGAAAATATATAAAATACAAAACTGCAAAAACAAGTAGTGCAACAAGTGCCACTTCTATTGATAGTGCATACAAATTTAATAATACTACGATACTGGCAATTAAAATTGTCATATTTTGCGAAAGCAAACAACAAACTAATGAAATCACTAATATAACAGGAAGACTATTAATACTTTCCATAAATCCAATACTATTGCTAATAATAGAAAATAATACAAATGCAATTATAAATTTATATACCGGAGTCAAATATATCTCATATTCTGCCCAAAATTTAAATACCTTATCTTTTATTTCAATTATCTTTGTCATAACTCCTCCTATATTTTCAGTTTATCGTCACGTTCGTACATTTTCTTAACTTTTTTTAAATTTTCCATATGCAGATTTAACTTTTTCCTGCCATTCATATACCTTATTCTATAAATCAAAAATGTTGCAAATAAATATGTTGCAATAAAACCAATATACATAAGCCCTATTGTCAGCAATGTGTCAAAAATTTTCATATTTACAAGCATTTCCTCTATTTGTTCCATAGAACCTAATGCCCATAATACAGCTAAAATGACATACGCAATCGTTCCTGAAAAAAGACTTTTTAACATTTCCTTGCCTATGTAATCACTTTTATAATAACATCCTGTATCTGTATATTGTTTTTCGGCATTTTGCTCATACAGAGCCACTTTATAAAGCTTTTTTACACGTTCTTCGTTTATCATAATAAACCCCAACACTCTTTTTCTTGTTATTTTCTAATTTTAAAAGATTCATATTTTATTATTATATCATACTCATACTTAAATTCAAGTCTACTGGTAGACTTGAGCACGAGACACGTCTTACTTTGACCAACAAATCTCCCTACACAAAACAACGCCACAAAATTGTGGCGTTATTCTATCATTCTTATTCTTCATTTTGAAGGAAACGCATACGGTCATGTTCATGCCCACTTGACTTTGGAAGTTCTACTTTTGGGTGGTCTAATGCACTCATCAGATTTGTTGCAATTTTAAATTTACACTCGTTACAATATCTTCCTGTACGAATAATCTTACCACATTGTTCACATTCAATTCCACCAACAGACGTATTTGAAAAAATAAGACGTTCTTCTCTTACCCATTGTTTAATTTGTTTTACAGAAACATCCATTTCACTAGAAACTTTATTGATAGATGAATTTGGGTTTTCTCGTAAATATTCTTTTACTTCTGAAAACTTATTTTCCAGTTTTGTTACACACTGTGGACAAAGTCTTGTATTCGTAACTGCATTATATAATCTACCACAGCCCCTACAATTTGAAACGTTCATAACACTCCTCCTACATACCTTTCCCTATACCAATACTTAAAAAATAAACTTCTTCAGCACCTGCATTTTTTAGTTCTTCAGCAACTGCATCAGCTGTACTGCCTGTCGTATAAATATCATCCACTACTAAAATATGTCTATATTGTACTATACTTTTTGTTTTCTGAAAAGCATTTTTCAGATTATTTTTACGTTCAATATCATTTAACATCTTTTGTGGTGCTGTATCTTTAATTCTTTGTACCAAATTCTTTTCCATTGGAATTTGAGTAAGTTTGGATAACGCCTTTGCAAAACTTTCTGCCTGATTATATCCACGCAAATTCATTTTCTTTAAATACATTGGAACCGGCATAATACAATCAATTTCTTTTGATGCAATCCAATCTCCATAGATACGCTGTGCCTCTGTTGCAAAAAATTGTGCATATTCACGCTTATTACTGTATTTAAAACGATATAATGTCTTTTTTAAAGCACCTTTATAAAGAAAAATTGCTTTTCCCTGGTCAAATGAATTTCCCCATGTACCCCCTTTACTTGGTTGTATATTCTGAAAAACTGCTTTACGATTTTGTCTTCCAATTTTACTGCGTTTTCTTTGACAATCGTAACAATATTCCCAAACATCATTCTCAATTGGTCTTCCACAATGCATACAAACAGGTGATATTACATAGTGCAATTTTGTATCACAATTCAAATGAATTCCTTTTGGTTTTCTGGCAAACGATATTGTTCGTTTTTTTGTAGTATCTTCTTTATTATTTTCGATACGTTCTTCCGGTGCTAATAATTCATCACACACCGGACATCTTGCCGGAAATAGCATAAGAGCAAACTGTTCTTTGGCTTTTTCTAATATTTTTTTATAATTCTTATTCTTCATTCAATTCCATTTCTTTTAAATATTATACCAATAGCAAATGTTATGCCTCTGATACATAGAAAAAGTATTATTTTTATAAAAATAGACAATGCATAACGATTTTCTATTGTACAAAAGTCTGTTTCTATTTTTTTATTTTTAATTTGTGAAATTTACCTTAACATAAGTTCAATAATTTTAGACAAAATATAAAAGCGTTCTAAAAAGCTCATACTTATTTTGTTTCTATAAAAAAAGCTATGGTTTTTATCTGCTTTTTTAATCTATAGAACTTATGTTGTATTATAAATTCCTATCCAAATAATAACTGGTCTATGAGTTTATATCCTTCCTCTACATAAATTCCGGAATTTTGTGCTTCTTTTTCATTATAATTCCAATCGTGATTCTGCTCATTTGTAGAATCATAAAGAATATATGGCACAGGTTCGGAAGAATGTGTACGAATACAAATTGGTGTTGGATGGTCCGGTAAAACAAGCATACGGAAATCTTCATTTGCTTCTTTTAATCCTTGTACAATTGGTTCAACAATACGAGAATCTAAATATTCAATTGCCTGAATTTTTCGTTCTACACTTCCTTGATGTCCCATTTCATCCGGACCTTCTAAATGCACATATACAAAATCACAATTTTCTTTTGTTAAAGCATCAATTGCTGCTTGTGCTTTTCCTTCATAATTGGTATGAAGTCCACCATTTGCACCTTCTACTTCTATTACTTTCATAGAAGCACCTACTGCAATCCCTTTTAATAAATCAACTGCTGAAATCATCGCACCTTTTTTCTTTGTTTTTTCTTCAAAAGAACTTAATGCTGGTTTTGTACCGGCTCCCCAAAACCAACAAGAATTTGCAGGATTTAGGCCCTGTTCTTTTCTTTTTATATTAATTGGGTGATTTACCAAAATATCATAACTTTTCTTCATCATTTCATAAAGCATCTTATCTTCCGGTAAATATGTTTCAATACATTGTCCTAAAATATCATGTGGTTGAGATAATTCTACCACTTCTCCTTTTTCCCAAATCAAACAATGACGATAACTTGTTCCTGCATAAAATTTATATATTTCATTTTCAAGTTCTTTTCGAACTGCTTCTAATAATATACTTGCATCTTCTGTTTCAATTTCGCTTGCACTATGGTCTATCATATGACGTTTTTCGTATGTATCTTCTGTTTCTGAAAGTGTTACAATATTACAACGAAGTGTAATATCTGTATCTTTCATCGGCACACCAATACTTAATGCTTCAAGTGGAGAACGACCGGAATAATATTTCTTTGGGTCATATCCTATTACAGATAAATTTGCAGTATCACTTCCCGGTTTCATTCCTTCCGGAACAGTACGCACAAGTCCTAATTCTCCTTTTCTTGCAAGTGTATCCATCATTGGAGTATATGCATATTCCAATGGTGTTCTTCCTTTCAACATCTCAATTGGACAATCTGCCATGCCATCTCCTAAAACAATTATATATTTCATAAATTTATTTCGTTGCAAAGCAACTATTTTCTCCTTTCAAAAATATCATTCTATTGTTAAAAATAGTTCTGTATGTTTATCCTGTCAAACTGATACCATAATTGATAAAATACAATTACCTTTTATCCTATGCCTATTTTTAACAATTTGTACACAAAAAGTTTATGTACTTTATGACTTTCATTTTAGACTTCTTACTAATTTATCGCAATCGTCAAAATATATTCCATTTTTTTCAAATTTACGGTATTTTCGTATAAACCAACAAAAATAAATGTTCAAAAATAAATTTTTTATAAACAATTCCAAACTTTATCTTATTTTTATCTTAGAGGTCAACTTTAATATAATATTAGCAGCAAAAACCAAAACGGCATTTGCTGCTAACTTTTTTTCAAAAACTATCCAAGACGGATTCTGCTTACTACATCAATATTTGCAGATTTTTCTTCAAATTCTGCTTCTGTCATAATCTCTGTGCTAAAACCACATTCTCCGTCAACAATGCCTTCTACATATGCAACTTTTCCAAATACAGCTTCAATTTCTGATTTATCAGAAGTCGTTCTTACAAAGAAACGATTTTTGCTGGATTTATATTCTATAAGTTGCATTTTTTCCGGTTTCCATTCGATATGCACATTGATATTGTTATGTCTTACCATATCTACGATATCTGCAACTACGGCACTTGCTGTTGGAAGCTTTCCTGCACCACTTCCATAAAACATACCATCTCCCAATACATTTCCATGTACAAAAACAGCATTAAATACATCATTTACATTACAAAGTGGATGGCTTTGTGGAAGCAAAAATGGAGCAACCATACAAGTATATGTGTCCCCTACACTTTTGCTTGATGCAAGTAATTTAATATTTGCACCCATGGCTTTTGCATATATAAATCTTCTGTTGTAATTTTTGTAATACCTTCTGTATAAATATCTGTATAATCAATTTGTTTTCCACATACCAACGAAGTAAGAATTGCAATTTTACGACATGGGTCATAACCTTCTACATCAGCAGTAGGGTCTTTTTCTGCATATCCTTTTTCTTGTGCATCTTTTAACACTTCTTCAAAACTTACACCTTCATTTGCCATACGTGTCAACATATAATTTGTTGTACCATTTAAAATACCTGTAATTTCTTCTACTTCATCTGCTGTAAGACAAGTATTTAATGGACGGATAATTGGAATACCTCCACCTACACTTGCACCAAACATAAAGTTTAAATTATGTTCTTTTGCTATTGCAATTAACTCTGCACCTTTTTCTGCTACTAAATTCTTATTAGAAGTTGTTACATGTTTTCCTGCTTTTAACATTGTTTTTACAAATGTATATGCCGGTTCTACTCCACCCATAGTTTCTACAACAAGACCAATTTCTTCATCTTCTGCAATTTTTTTATAATCATGAATAATTTTATCTTCATATGGGTCTCCCGGAAATTCACGTAAATCTAAAATATATTTTATTTCCACAGATTCACCTGCACGTTTTGTAATTAACTCTCTATTTATCTCTAATACTTCTGCTACACCTGAACCAATAGTGCCGTATCCCATTATTGCAATCTTCATCTTAATTTACTCCCTACCTATAATTTTCACGTAATGTATGCCTTCCACATTTTCAATTGTGGATACCATTTCATCTGTTTTGTCCATATCTTGAGCTACATCTACACTTAAAAGCAATGATGCTATTCCGTTAATTGGTACTGTTTGATGAATGGTTAAAATATTTGCTTTATATTCTGCTATTGACTGAACTACACTAGATAATAATCCGGGTTCATCATCCAGCTGAATTACAAATGTCATTGTTTTTCCTCTCTCATTCTCATGAAACGGAAAAATGTCATCTTTATATTTATAAAAAGAACTTCGACTAATTCCCACCATATCTGTAGCTTCCTGTACAGACATGACTTTTCCGGAATCAAGCAGCCTTTTTGCTTCTACTACTTTTAATAATACTTCCGGTACTGCTCTTTCTTTCAGTACGAAGTATGTTGTCCTATCCGACATTTTCTCCCACTTCCTCCGTATTTATGTTTGTGTACCAAAGACAAATGTTTCCATGTGGAAGATAATAACACAAAGCGATTGCAATTGCAACCGCTTCATTTATAAAACTCTATCTCTTTTTGCCACATTCCGAACAAAAGTTTCCTGTATTAAGTGCTCCACAAGTACATTTCCATTCTTTTGCCGGTGCAGGTTTTCCACATTCCATGCAAAACTTTCCTGTATTTACAGTTCCACAAGCACACTTCCATTCTTTTATCGGTGCAGGTTTTCCACATTCTGAACAGAATTTTCCTGTATTATTATTTCCGCATTCACAAGTCCATGTATTTGATGACGGCTGTGGTTTATTCTGCTGTTGTGCATATTGCATACTTTGCTGAGCCTGCATTTGTGCTAAATTTGTTTGTGATGCTTGTCCCATCATACCACTAGCCATATTCATACCCATAAATCCTGCAATTGCTCCATTTCCATTTGAACCTGCTTTTTCCATACCACGAGCAAAATGACCTTGCATATATCCTTCACGAATTGTCGGGTCTGAAAGCATTGCACCTTCGTTTCGCATATTAATAAGTTTTTGTGAGTTTTCATCATAAGAAATATTCGCAATACCTACAGATTGAATTTCCATTCCACGAAGTCTGCCCCATTCTTCATCTAAAACGGAAGCCATATATTTTCCTAATTCTCTGGCTTTACTTGTCACAAATGAAATACGCGTTCCATCAGCAGACATTTGATTAATGGATGCTTGCAATGCTTCTAAAAATTCCGAAATATACTGGTCATTGATTTCTGCAATTTCTACATAATCTTTATTTCTTGGAATTGCCTCTGCATAAAACTGCAATGGATTTGTAATTCGAATCGAATATGTACCATGTGCACGTAAAAATAATTCTGCATTATAAAAATTATCAAAATAATTAATTGGATTACGTGTTCCAAAGCGAATTCCCTTAATTTCTTGAAGATTGATATAATATACTTTCTGTTTTTTTGATGTTTGACCTCCAAATTTAATACGCTCATATGCTTCTTGTATTGCTTCTCCCAATTCCCCATTAAATAATGATGGTAACGAAGAATTGCTTACTTTATAATATCCAGGTTCTGCTGTATAATCGACTATTTTTCCTCCATCTACAAGCATCATAAATTGATTTTCATAAACATGAATCATTGAACCATTTGATAGGTATCGTCTGTACCTCTTTTATTTTGTCCTTTTTTTGTTTTAATTCCACGTGTAAAAACAGTTTGTGCTCCCATATTATCCGGTTCAATCACTTCTAACCATTGGTCAGCAAAACCACCTGTAATTGCTTGTGCTGCTGCTTTTATAATTCCCATAGCATTTTCCTTTCTTATTCTTATTCTTTATTATTCACTATCTGAATCTGACATATTCTTTGGGCATCCTAAACTCAACCATTTTAAATATCCATTCATAAATATATCAATGCTACCATCC
>JAFWXB010000429.1 GCA_017523185.1 Lachnospiraceae bacterium
AAGCATGACTCTTGCAATACACAAAAGCTGTTTTTGTCCTTGCGATAAATTCCCTCCATCTTCTGTAATATGTGTATCATATCCATTTGGAAGACGTTTGATAAAACTATGTGCATGAGCTGATTTCGCTGCTAAAATCATTTCTTCTTCTGTAGCTGTGGGTTTTCCCATACAAATATTTTCACGAATTGTACCTGCCTTTAACCATGTTTCCTGCAATACCATACCATAGTTTTTACGAAGACTTTCTCTTGTAATATCTTTGATATCATATAATATATTCGAATACTCTTTTTGATTAATTTTAAGCGAAAAATCACTTAATTTTTTTGTATTACTATGCAAATCTGCATCTGATTTATCTTTTTGTGTTTCCATACAAGAAGTTTTTACACTTGTATTTGACAATGATTTATCTTCTCCAATTTTAATACTTCCACTATTTACATCATAAAAACGCATCAATAAATTAATAAATGTTGTTTTTCCACAACCTGTTGGACCTACAATAGCCACTCTTTGACCTGAGCTTACGTGTAAATTAAAATCTTCAATTAAACGCTTATCCGGTGTATAACTAAAAAACATATGTTCTATATTGACTGTTCCATCTGCTTTTTCTAATGAAACTGCATTAGAAATATCCGGAAGTTCTGCTTCTTCTTCTATTAATTCAAATATTCTGCCTGCACAAGCAAGTGCATTTTGAAGTTCTGTTACAACACCTGAAATTTCATTAAAAGGCTTTGTGTACTGGTTTGCATATGTCAAAAAGCAAGATAATTGTCCTACGGAAATTCTTCCATTTAAAACAGAAAGTGCACCTGTTACACCAACTGCTCCATATACTAAACTATTTACAAAACGTGTACATGGATTTGTAAGACTTGAAAAAAATGTAGCACGCAACGAACATTTTTCTAAACGGTCATTGATTTCTTGAAATTGTTCGATTGCCTCATCTTCATGTGCAAATGCTTGTACTGTTTTTTGATTTCCAATCATTTCATCAATCAATGCTGTTTGTTCTCCTTTTGTCTTTGACTGCAATTGGAACATGGAATACGTTCTTTTTGCAATAAAACTTGCTACAAAAAGAGAAATTGGTGTTACAAGAACTACAACAAATGTGATTTTTACATCTAATGTCAACATAAAAAATAATGTACCGATAATTGTTGCAACACCTGAAAAAAGCTGTGTAAATCCAAGTAAAAGTCCTTCTGCAAACGTATCTACATCTGCAATAATACGACTTACCATATCTCCATGTGAATGAGAATCTATATATTTTAATGGTAAACGCTCTATTTTTTCAAACGCATCTTTTCGAATGTCCATTACAATATGGTATGTCATGCGATTATTACACATATTCATTATCCATTGTGCAATTGCTGCTGCACAAACAGCAATCACAGCTTTTATCGCAATCGTTTTAATTCCCTCAAAATCTACAAGCCCTTTTTCTATAATAAAATCAAGTGCTTCTCCCGTTAAAATCGGAAAATACAAACTAAGTGCTACTGTTCCCGAAGCTAAAAGAATCGAAAATAGCAAAAGGGGAATATAGCGTTTCATATAACGCAATACTTTTTTTAAGGTATGCATTTGTGTTTTATTTTTCATAATTTCCCCTTTCCTGTTTAAACTGCGAATCATAAATTTCCTTATATACTTCACAAGAGGTAAGCAATTCTTCATGTGTTCCCATGCCAACTGCTTCTCCATCTTCTAATACAATAATTTTATCTGCAAATTGTATGGAAGATGTTCTCTGTGATACAATAAAAATTGTTTTTTCGCCTGAAATACCTTTTAATGCACTTCTCAATTTTGCATCTGTGGCAAAATCAAGTGCAGAAGCACTATCATCTAAAATTAAAATATCCGGATTTTTTACAAGTGCACGAGCAATCGCCAAACGTTGTCTTTGTCCACCTGATAAATTTTTGCCACCTTGCTCTATTTTATGAGAAAGTCCATCTTCTTTTCCTTTTACTACATCTACAGCTTGTGCAAGTTCTAATGCATTCCAAAGTTCTTCTTCTGTGGCATTTACATTTCCCCAACGCAAATTTTCTGCAATTGTGCCATGAAATAATACACTTTTTTGCATAACAATCCCTATTTTTTCACGAAGTAACGAAAGTGGATAATCTTTTACATCAACACCTTCTATTTTTACAGAGCCTTTACAAACATCATAAAAACGTGGGATAAGATGTACAAGAGATGTTTTTCCCGAACCTGTTCCACCAATAATGCCAATTGTTTGTCCTTTTTTTGCTTCAAAATGAATATCTGACAATGCTTCTTCTTTTGATTCTCCATAACACATACTGACATGCTCAAATTCTACCATTGGTGCTTTTGGATTGATTTTTGACAATATATTTTCTGTATCTTTTTGTTCTATAATAGACGACTTTGTTTCTAATACAGCCGAAACGCGATTTCCACAAGCAATTGCCTTTGTGATTAAAATAATTAAATTGGCTAACTTCACAAGTTCTACAAGAATTTGTGACATATAGCTTACAAGTGCAACTACTTCTCCTTGTGTAATTACGCCTGTATATACTTCCTTTGCACCAATCCAAATAATTACAACGGTCGCAATATCTACAATAATTAACGTAACCGGATTCATAAGAGCCGAAATACGTCCAACAATAATTTGTGCATTCGTTAAAATTTCATTACGTTCATTAAATTCTATAATTTCTTGTTCCTGCTTGTTAAATGCTCGAATCACACGCACACCTGCAAGATTTTCTCTTGTTTTTCCTAATACTTTATCTAATGCTGTTTGCACATTTTTAAACATAGGAATTGTAATAAGCATAATTCCAAATACGACAACAGAAAGTAACGGAATAGTTACCGCAAAAACAAATGCTGCTTTTACATTAACTGTAAATGCCATAATCATTGCACCAAATACGACAATTGGTGAACGCATAAACAAACGTAATACCATATTGACACCTGATTGCAATTGATTAATATCACTTGTCATTCTTGTAATCAGCGTTGACGTTCCAATCCTATCAATATCTGCAAAAGATAAACGTTCTATATGGGAAAATAATGCCATACGAAGTTTTGCTGCAAATCCAACTGCTGCTTTTGCAGCAAAAAATTGTGCACTCACAGCACAAATCAATCCAATAATTGCCAAAAGAATCAATGCACCACACATTTTAAAAATATAATTACGGTCATGGTTTGCAATTCCTACATCAATAATTTGTGCTACTACAAGAGGCACAAATAATTCAAAGGAAGCTTCTAATAACTTAAATAATGGTGCAATAATAGATTCTTTTTTATAATCTTTCAAATACTTTAATAAGTTTTTCATAATGCAACTCTTTCTTTATCTTTTTAGAAATATAAAAAATCTGTTGCAAAAATATGATACTTTATGGTATCTGTATTCTACAACAACTTTTTATCCTTATTTATTATCTTTTATCATATTTTTTATAAAATATTATTGTGCAGCTTCTGGTTTTTCTACAACTGCTACTGCACTTTTCTGCATTGGAATACGGCAGTTTCTGTTGTTTCCAAATTCTACAATTACAGTATCATCTGCAATATCAATAATTGTTCCATAAAATCCACTTGTTGTAAGAACAGTATCGCCAACGGCTAATTCGCTTAACATTAAGTCTTTTTTCTTCTGTTCTTTCTGCTGTGGACGAATGGAGATGAAATACATCATTACAACTAAAATTATCATCCAAAGAATGATACCTGCCCAACCACCTGCTACTGCGCCTTCTGCTGATGCTAAAATGGAATACATCAATTGTTCCTCCTATAAATTTGCTTATCTGTATAGTATACATAAATTTATAAATAAGAGCAAGCCTTTTTTGAATAAATATCTCAAAAGCCCTAAAATTAAAAGAAATTTTATACTTTACACAAATAGGTACAATACTATGCCTAACCACCACTTAATATTTCACATATATAAAAATAATTATTTATTTCCTTGGCTCATACCATATAATTTTTCTTCTTTATATGAATAGAATCTGCCTGCATCTAAAGCATCTCGGATTTCTTCCATCATCGTATTATAAAAATATAAGTTATGAAGTACACATAAACGCATTCCAAGCATTTCTTTTGCTTTTAACAAATGGCGAATATACGCTCTGCTATAATGCTTACAAGCAGGACAGCCACAACCTTCTTCAATCGGACGCATATCTTTTTCAAATTTTTGATTAAACAAGTTAATTTTTCCTTGATTTGTATACAAATGTCCATGACGTCCGTTTCTTGTCGGATATACGCAATCAAAGAAATCAATGCCACGCTCTACGCCTTCTAAAATATTTGCCGGTGTTCCAACACCCATAAGATAGGTTGGTTTATTTTTTGGAAGATGTGGAACTGTCACATCTAATGTATGATACATTTCTTCGTGACTTTCTCCTACTGCAAGTCCTCCTACTGCATAACCATCTAAATCCATTTCCGAAATCTGCTTTGCATGGTCGATACGAATATCATCAAAAATTGCCCCTTGATTGATACCAAATAAAAGCTGTTCTTTATTTACTGTATCTTCTAAACCATTTAAACGTACCATTTCTGTTTTACAACGTTCTAACCAACGTGTTGTTCTTGCTACGGAATTTGATACATATTTTCTGTCTGCTACACTTGACGGACATTCATCAAACGCCATTGCAATTGTAGAGCCTAAGTTTGACTGAATTTGCATACTTTCTTCCGGACCCATAAAAATCTTTCTTCCATCAATATGCGAATTAAAATATACACCTTCTTCTTTGATTTTACGAAGTCCTGCAAGTGAAAATACCTGAAATCCACCGGAATCTGTAAGAATTGGTCTATCCCAAACCATAAATTTATGAAGTCCACCAACTTCTTTTATTAATTTATCACCTGTACGTACATGCAAATGATACGTATTTGATAATTCTACTTGACATTTTACATCTTTTAAATCTTCTGTAGAAACTGCCCCCTTAATTGCAGCAACTGTTCCTACATTCATAAATACAGGTGTTTGAATATCACCATGTACTGTATGAAATACAGCACGTTTTGCACGCCCTTCTTCTTTTAATACTTCATATTTTGCCATAAAATCCTCTTTCTTTATTTTCTATTTTTCAATTATTATTTTCAAAGTTATTCAAAAAATTATATCCAATATGATATCTTAGTCAATTTACCATATTATTCTTGACGTTTCAACCTTATTTTTTTTATAATAAATTTTATCATATACAAATAAGTATTTATATAAAAATAAATTTTGATGCAATAAATTATGAATATAACTATAATAAAAAATATAAGTTCCATAATTATTATCCTTATATAAAACCAATAGGTTATGATAACAATTTTATTTTTATAAAAAACTACATTTTATATATGATTTTTATTACTTATATAGAAATCTATAATGGATAAAACATGAAAAATTACATAAAAAAATCTTTTCTATTATGGATACATACATTTATGCAATTTTTCAAATTTACACATTTATAG
Organism: Lachnospiraceae bacterium; assembly: GCA_017523185.1. The sequence continues at coordinate 5,554 of JAFWXB010000429.1, forward strand.
TAGAAAGGATAACATATGGCTGGCTCTTATTTTGGAAATATATTTAAAATTACAACATGGGGAGAATCTCATGGAAAGGGAATTGGAGTTGTTGTAGATGGCTGTCCTGCCGGACTTTCTCTATGTGAAACAGACATTCAAACATTTTTAAATCGCAGAAAACCAGGACAATCTAAATTTACTACACCTCGCAAAGAAAACGATACCGTTGAAATTCTTTCTGGTGTATTTGACGGAAAAACAACCGGAACTCCAATTTCAATGGTCGTATGGAATGAAAATCAAAAATCAAAAGATTATAGTGAAATTGCTTCGTATTACCGTCCGGGACACGCAGACTTTCCATTTGATGTAAAATACGGATTTCGTGATTATCGTGGGGGTGGACGTTCTTCCGGTAGAGAAACAATTGGTCGCGTGGCAGCAGGTGCAATTGCGAGCAAATTATTAAAAGAAATGGGGATTGAAATCTTAGCATATTCTGAATCTATTGGTCCTGTTTCTATTGACAAATCTCGTTTTGATAAATCAGAAATTCAAAATAACAAATTATATATGCCGGATAGCATTGCTGCAAAAGAAGCAGAGACTTATTTAGAACGATGTTTAGCTGAACAAAATTCTTCCGGTGGTGTTATTTATTGTGAAGTAACAGGACTTCCTGTTGGTCTTGGAGAACCTGTATTCGAAAAAATAGATGCAAACCTTGCAAAAGCCATGTTTTCGATTGGCGCTGTAAAAGGCTTTGAAATCGGAGATGGTTTTAAAGTAGCAACAGCTACGGGACTTTCCAATAATGATGCTTTTTATATGAAAACACAAAACAATGATATGTATAACAATACTTCTTTTGATGCAATA
>JAFWXB010000430.1 GCA_017523185.1 Lachnospiraceae bacterium
GGTATAGAAGAACAAGTGTTTGATATACAGGAAGAACAAAAAGATGATATACAAAATACAAACGATACAGAAAATACAGAAGGTGTAGACAATATAGAAATGGTAGAAGAATTGGAAGAACAAAAGTTACATATTAATTATGAGCCAACAACGTATTACCAAAGCAAAAAGCCTGAAAGGACAGCGATTGATGTGAGTAGAGAAGATTATTTATTGTTAAGTCAAATTGATGAATTTCGTGAAAAAGCACAACAATTACAGGAATTATTGATTACAAAAGAATCAAAAGTTTTAGAGTTGCAAAGTGTTGTAGAAGAACGTGAAATAAAGGCAAAAGAGTTAGAACAAATTTTAAATGAACGTCAAAAACGAGCAGATGGACTTGTAGAGGCATTTTCAAGTCAGGTTGACCGTTTGATTTGGCAAGTAACGGAAAAAATAGATGAAATGTATGAATTGATGGGGGAAAATCTGCAAAATGGGCAAGATTTGAATGATGAACAAGCCGAAGAATTAAGAAAGATGGTAAAGGCTGTAAGTTCTCAATCTGAAAAAATAAAAAGCGATATGATAGAAATTGTTCGTAAGGAAAATAAGAGACATCGTACAGAAATTACAGATTTAATAAAGAAATCCGAACAAAGAATAGAAAATAAGGTAATTGAAAAATTAACAGAAAAAACAGAAGAACTTGAATTGTTGGTAGAACAGAAAACAGCAGCTGTAAATAAAACAACAACGATTGTTCTTATCCTTACAATTATCAATTTGATAGGACTTGTTGTAGTGGCAATATTGTAAAATACGGTTGTTCGTTACGTTCATGTGGGATTTGTGAACGTAACGATTTTTGTGTTGTTTAATAGTTGGATATTTAATCAAATTAAGTTCACGTTTACCAAGATAAATTTGATAAGTTTATCATTATATTAGGTGGGAATCGCGACTGACAAGATGAAAATGGTAGTAATAATGAGAGTGAGTATATAATAAAGGCACAGTAAAGGAGAAGGAGTTTATGGCACAGAAAAAAGTTTGGGTTGTAGGACATAAAAATCCCGATACGGATTCGATTTGTTCTGCAATGGCATATGCAGAGTTGAAAAATCGAATGGAAGCAGAAACAAAAAAGGACAGCAAGAAGTGTGTGTATATTCCAAAGCGAGCTGGGGAAGTAAATGCAGAAACAAGTTATATTTTATCGCGTTTTGGGGTAGAAGAACCGGAATTAATCAAAGACGTGGGAACACAGATTAAAGATATTGTTTTTCGAAAAACAGAAGGTGTTAGCAGTTATATCTCCATGAAACGTGCATGGGAACTTATGAAAATTTTGAAAGTTGTAACATTGCCTGTTGTAAATAAACGCAATAAATTAGAAGGTGTTATTGTTACAGGTGATATTGCAGAATCTTATATGGATGTTTATGATAATTCGGTGCTTTCTAATGCGAAAACAAAGTATAAGAATATTATGGAAACATTAGATGGTAAGATTATTACCGGAAATGAGCATGGATATTTTATAAAAGGAAAAGTAGTTGTAAGCATTGGTTCTATGGAAGTAATTGAAGAAATGATAGAGCAAGATGACCTTGTTATTATGGGAGATAGAGAAGAAATTCAAATGCTTGCGATTGCCCATAATTGCAGTTGTATGATAGTAACAAGCAATTTTGAAGTAGAACAGGAAGTAATTAAGGCAGCAGAAAAACGAGATGTTGTCATTATTAGTACACCATATGATTCTTTTACAGCTGCTCGTCTTATCAATCAAAGTATTCCAATTAAGTATTTTATGACAAAAAATAAACTTGTAAGTTTTGGTTTGAATGATTATGTAGATGAGGTAAAAGAAATTACAGCGAAAATCCGTCATAGAGATTTCCCAATTGTAGATGAAAATCAAAATTATGTAGGAATGTTTTCCAGACGAAATCTTTTGAATACACAGAAAAAACAAATTATACTTGTAGACCACAATGAAAAATCACAAGCTGTTGCAAATATTGAAGAAGCAGAGATTTTAGAGATTATAGACCATCACAGACTTGGTTCTTTGGAAACAATTGCACCTGTATATTTTAGAAATCAGCCACTTGGAAGTACAGCAACAATTGTTTGTCAGATGTATCAGGAAAAAGGAATAGAAATTCCAAAACATATTGCAGGGCTTCTTTGTGCAGCAATTGTTTCAGATACATTGATGTTCCGTTCACCAACTTGTACTGTAATTGATAAAATGGAAGCTGAAAAATTAGCTGAAATTGCAGAAGTAGAAATAGAAAACTTAGCATTTGAAATGTTTAAAGCAGGCAGTAATTTTGACCAAAAGACAGAAAATGAAATTTTAAATCAAGATTTTAAGATTTTCCATTTGGGAGAAGTTTCGTTTGGTGTTTCACAAGTAAGTGCTATGAGTAAAGAAGAATTAGATAAAGTACGAGAACGTATACAAGATGATTTAGAAATTATGTGTATAGAAAAGAAAGTCGACATGATTTTTGTAATGCTTACAGACATTTTAAATGAATGTACGAATTTGATTTATTATGGAAAAGATGCAGAGCTTTTAATCAATTCAGCATTTCGTGTTGCACCATCAGAAACAGGGGCATTATTAAAAGGTGTCGTATCTCGTAAAAAGCAGTTAATACCAGCGATTATGGGGGCATTAGCAGAGCGACTTTAAATGAGAAAATTAAGACAGAGTATGTAATGTCAATAGAAAGGACAAAATAAAATGAAATTTACAAAGTTACATGGTTGTGGAAATGATTACATATATGTAAATCTTTTTGAAGAAACCTTAGAAAATCCGGCAGAAGTATCTATCAAAGTAAGTGACAGACATTTTGGAATTGGTTCTGATGGTTTAATTACAATTGGACCATCGGAAATTGCTGATTTTACTATGCATATTTATAATGCAGATGGTTCTGAAGCAGAAATGTGTGGAAATGGAGTACGTTGTGTTGGAAAATATGTCTATGACCATAAATTAACGGATAAAGAACTTGTAACCGTAGAAACAGGTGCAGGTATTAAAATTTTGGAATTAAATGTAGAAAATGGAAAAGTACAAACAGTACGAGTAGATATGGGAGAACCTATGTTTGCTCCAAAAGATATTCCTGTAATTGCAGATGGAGAACGTGTGATGGATGAACCAATTTTTGTTGGTGGAAAAGAATGGAAGATGACTTGCGTATCTATGGGAAATCCTCATGCAGTTGTATTTGTAGATGATGTAAAACATTTTGATTTAGAAACATATGGTCCACAATTTGAAAACCATGAACGTTTTCCAAAACGCACAAATACTGAATTTGTAGAAGTATTATCAAGAACAGAAGCAAATATGCGTGTATGGGAACGTGGTTCAGCAGAAACATGGGCCTGTGGAACAGGTACTTGTGCAACTGTTGTGGCGTGTATTTTAAACGGACTTACAGAACGCAAAGTATTAGTTCATTTGTTAGGTGGTGACCTTGTGATTGAATGGGACGAAGAAACAAATCATGTATTTATGACAGGACCAGCTACCGAAGTATTTAATGGAGAATATAATATAGTATAAAAAGAATTAATTTTTATTAAATTTTTTATAAGACGGTTATTTCTATATATATAGAATAGTATAGAATAAACGGGAACTGTAATCATAGGAAAATATAAGCGAGAAACAAGTATAAACAATTTGGTAAATAAAAAAGAAGGAGTATGTTACTGGTATTATAAGTGGTCACTTTCAAGATACTTATAATATGTACCCATTCGTTAATGGGGAATTTACGCCTATGGAGTATTATACCAATGTGAGTAGCATATCAGAGAAACGATTGTAAAAGCAGATACGTTGAAGTAGGAATGAAACATAAAAGTGATAGTTTTCAGTAACGGAAAAAATGCAAATAAGAAACTTATTAGAACATTTAGAATATACCTTGCTTGCAGGAAGCATAGATACAGAAATTACGACACTTGTATATGATTCAAGAAAAGTAATAAAGGGTTCTGTATTTGTATGTATATCGGGAACGGTGCGTGATACACACGATTTTATTCCTGATGTTGTAGAAAAAGGTGCATCTGTTCTTATTGTAGAAAAAGATGTGGAACTTTTAGAGGGAATTACTTACATTAAAGTAGAAAATTCCCGTAAAGCACTTGCTTATTTATCTGCTGCATATTTTGATTATCCTGCAACAAAAATAAAAACAATTGGAATTACAGGAACAAAAGGCAAAACAACAACAACTTACCTTGTAAAATCCATTTTAGAATCTGCCGGTATTAAAACAGGTTTAATTGGAACGATTGAATCCATTATTGGAGAAAAACATATTCCATCTGTAAATACAACGCCTGAATCTTATGTAGTACAGGAAATGTTTGCAGAAATGGTAAATGCAGGTTTGGAAGCTGTTGTTATGGAAGTATCTTCTCAAGCATTGATGTTACATCGTGTAGCAGGTTTTACATTTGATATTGGGGTGTTTACTAATTTAGAACCAGACCACATTGGAACACATGAACATAAAGACTTTGAAGATTATATGCATTGTAAGAGCCTTTTATTCCAACAATGCAAATTAGGCATTTTTAATGGAGATAGCGAACATATAGAAGGCATTATGAAAAATCATACTTGTAAAGTAGAAACATTCGGATATGGGGAAAATAACGACCTTCGTGCAGTAAATGTAGAATTGTTAAAAGAACAAGGGGCATTAGGTGTGAAATATCATGCCAAAGGACTTGTCGATTATGAAGTAGAGGTAAATGTACCGGGAAGTTTTAGTGTGTATAATTCTTTAACAGCAATTGCAATTTGTCATCATTTTCAAGTAGAAGAAGCACAAATTAAATCAGCACTTCGAAATGTAAGTGTAAAAGGAAGAATTGA
>JAFWXB010000431.1 GCA_017523185.1 Lachnospiraceae bacterium
ATGTTGTTAGTATCCATTCCATTAAAAGCAGAAACAAAATGTGACGTATGGGGATTTGGGGAAATTTTGCAAGTTATATTAGAGCAGTTTTTATTATTTTAAGTGTAAGTTTAATAATTATGATTTTTCATAAAATAATAGATTGTTATGGAAACTCTTTATAATTATTTTTTAGAGAAAATATATATTTTTTAAGTTTTTTGTATGGGAAATCTTTTTATAGTAAAGATATGGTAAAAAGTAAAGAAAAAATTAACAAAAAATGAACAAATTTAGTTGTAAATATTTAGGTATTGAGCTATAATAAAAAATAGCGAATTTTTTAATTTTTTATAGATGGAGGGCATAAAATGAGTAGTAACAACCAAAGCTTGGCAATGCAACGCATTTCCAAGTTCGTCGATGAGAATAGTTTTATGGAAATTGGTTCTCTCGTAACAGCACGTAGTACAGATTTTAATCTGTCTTCAACCAAAACACCTTCCGATGGTGTGATTACCGGTAATGCATTAGTAAATGGCAATCTTGTATTTGTATATAGCCAAGATGCTTCTGTATTAAATGGTACAATCGGAGAAATGCACGCAAAAAAAATTGCAAATTTATATGATATGGCAATGAAAATGGGTGCTCCAATTATTGGTTTGATTGATTGTGGTGGTATTCGTCTTCAGGAATCTGTAGATGCGTTAGAAGCATTTGGACAGATTTATGCAAAACAAGTAACAGCTTCCGGTATCATTCCACAAATTTGTGGTATTTTTGGAAACTGTGGTGGTGGACTTTCCGTAGTTCCGGCTCTTTGTGATTTTGCATTTATTGAAGAAAGCAAAGGTAAAATGTTTGTAAATGCTCCAAATGCAGTAAAAGGCAATACCGTAGAAAAATGCGATACTTCTAGTGCTGTATTCCAGACAGAAGAAAACGGTTGTATTGATATGGTAGGAAGCGAAGATGATATTTTAGCACAAATGCGTGAATTACTTACATTTTTACCATTAAATAACGAAGATGATGTATATACAGAAGAATGTGAAGATGATTTAAATCGTGTATGTGAAAGTTTAGATGTTATGAAAGGCGACCCACGCTTCGTATTATCTGAAATTTCTGATGACCATATGTTCTTTGAAACAAAGAAATCTTATGCGAAACAGATGGTAACCGGTTTTATTCGTTTAAATGGTATGACAATTGGTGCTGTGGCAAATTGTTGTGAAGTTTACAATGAAGAAGGCGAAAAAGAAGAAACTTTTGATGCCGTACTTACTGCAAAAGGTTGTGAAAAAGCAGCAGAATTTGTACAGTTCTGTGATGCATTTTCTATTCCTGTACTTACAATTACAAATGTAAACGGATTCTGTAACTGTAAATGTGCAGAAAAAAGACTTGCAAAAGCACTTGCAAGAATGACATATGCATTTGCAAATGCAACTTGTGCAAAAGTAAACTTAATTACAGGACAAGCATTCGGAAGTGCATATGCAATTATGAATTCGAAATCATTAGGTGCAGATTTTGTTTATGCTTGGGATAGTGCAAAAGTTGGTATGATGGATGCTTCTATGGCTGCAAAAATTATGTATCCAAATGCAAATGCAGAAGAATTAAAAGTAAAAGCATCTGAATATGAAAATTTACAATCCAATATTATGTCTGCAGCAGCAAGAGATATTCAGAATAGAGCGTATAATCATATTGAATATATAAAAACGAATTCTGATCGAAAAATTATTGAATGGACAAACATGGAATATGCTTTGTTTCGCACACTTGAGTATGTGCGTTATGGAGATATCATTACTAGAGGATTTACTTCTGTTGATGAATTTGTAAAAGTTGCAAATGTTGTATTAA
>JAFWXB010000432.1 GCA_017523185.1 Lachnospiraceae bacterium
ACTTACTTTTTCACCATTTACATATACACGACTCCATTTTGTAAAACTTTCACCTGTAAGAAGATAAGTAGTTTCATCTTCTGAAAGAGTGATATTATTTAAGAGAACTTCATCAATACCCATAACAATATCAGTTGCCGGATATTTATCTATACCATCATAGCAGTAACGTTCTCCATAAAGAATATCGTATTGTAACTGTTCAATACCATTTAAGTAAGTGTCAAAGTCTGCATTGTCAGACTGTGTTTGATGATAATTAACCATAGTACCTTCATGAATACCAACAGTATCTAAAATATCTGCCATTAATTGATATGCATAAAGTTCTTCATCTTCTTTTTCTAAACCGAAGTTATTCCATGTTACATATTTTGTTTTATAGATATCACCGGAAACCATATCTTCTTCTGTAAGTCCCATAGTTGGGAGGTGGTCACCCCAAAATACAACAATGGTATCTTCTTCTAATTTTTCAAGTTCAGAAATTAATCCTGAGATAAATTGGTCTGTTTTATTTAACTGGTGCATATAGTAAGTCCATTGATTTTTTACAGCTTCTTCTTCTAAACCATATACTTCACAGTAAGGTGTTTCAATTACTTGTTCGGTTGGATATTCCCCATGAGCACCAACTGTAATCGTATAAGTAAAGTCAGGCTGATTTGGGGTAGAAGTTAATGTTTTTATGGTTTCTTCTACTAAAATGGAATCTTCTGCCCAACCACCATTTGGTGTAAATTCTGTAATGTTCATCAATTCTTTACTTGTAAAACTGTCAAATCCCATCATGGAAAATGCATTTACACGACTATAAAAATTACCACCATTGTTGTGAACTGCATGTGTACCATATCCAATGGATTTTAAGTCTGCTGCGATACCTTCACAATCTGTTTTCTTTAAAATTGTTTTGTAAGGATATTCTCCGGTACCAAAGTAGTGAAGTCGCATACCTGTAAGAATTTCAAATTCAGAGTTTGCAGTACCGGCACCAATTACAGGAACATTTAAGTAACCTGATGTAAAGTTTTCTTCTAAATAATGAAATGTTGGTGTTGGGTCATTGCTATATGTCATAAAGTTAAATTCGTTAGGGTCTACGAAAGATTCTAATAATACACAAATGATATTTGGTGCATTTTCTGCTGTAACTGTTGTTGTTTCTTTTTCTCTTTCTACGGTTGCCATAATTTCATCAACAACTTCTTCTGTATAGTTTTCCGGTTTATCCATACCACGGTCTATAACACCGGATGAAAAGGAATAAACAAAACCATAGTTTTCATATCCTTGTGCAATATTTGTAAAATAACTTGCTACAATGTTGTTTTTCTGAGCTGCTCTTGTTGTAATTGGAATTGCAATAAATACAAGTGCTAAAATGCAAAATGTAGCAACTGTTTTGTGTGATTTTCCACGAAATACAGGTCCTTTAATATAGAGCACAACGCAAAATAAAATAAATACAGAAAGACCTGCAACCACCATAGCTGCCTGTTCAGCAGTAAAGTAGCTTGTATTTGTCATGGTTAAAAGGTCAGGAATACATTTTAAATCTGCAAAACCAAATGGAGTTACACGATTTGAAAGAACAATACCATTGATAATACCGAGTATCGTCCAAAATGCACAAATAATCAATCGTGAAAATGCGCGTCTTTTGAATAAATATACAAGTGCTAATGATGCAAATACTAAGAATGAATTATACATAAAAGCATATGGACTTTGTGTAATAAATTTCATTGCAGAAGAAAGGTTTCTTCTGGAAATCAGCTCTACGATAAATACAATAAAGCATGAAAGTAAAGCATGGAACACAAAGGAATATTTGTTCAAAAAGTCGATTATCTTTTGATAGTTTTCGGAATGTTCTACTTGTTTTTTTGTAAATAATGTGTCTTTTAAATACGTCCAAATTTTATTCATAAACTCTCCCCTTGATAATACTATAGGCAAGAAAATCTACTGATTTTTACCTCTCTCAATTACAATATTACAATATAAAAAAATTATGAGAAATACAAGAGCAAACTTTTATAAAAAATTCTTAAGATTTTCTTGCTTTTTGGAAAAACTGAATAAAAATGAACGAAAATGGGTAAAATATTGATAATTTTTTAACAAAAATAGGAAAAAACTGGTATTTTTGAAGTAAAATAGATATTTTTATGTTGCGATAACTTTAAAGTGAAGATATTAAAATATGGGAATAAAAAATGGAAATAGAGATATTTTTAGTAAAGAATTTTATGATTAAAAATGAGGGCATAGAATTGTAAGTTTGCTTTTCTATGCCCTATTGTATTATAGTTGTTTAGGTAAACATAAGTAAATGTATATTTTATATTATAGAATAAAACGCTTTATTTATTTGTGCGTCTCCAAATATTCATTTTTTCAGCTTCTTTGATTAATTCATCTCTAAAGTCAGGGTGTGCAATGGAGATAATTGCTTCAGCTTTCTGCCATGTAGAAAGTCCTTTTAAATTTACCATGCCGTATTCTGTTACAACATAATGTGCGTTTGCACGAGTATCTGTAACAACAGAGCCTGTTGCTAATGTTGGGCGAATACGAGAATGCATTGTGCCACTCTTATCTGTAAAAGTAGAAGAACAGCAAACAAAACTTTTTCCACCTTTTGAAAGGTAAGCACCTAATACAAAGTCTAACTGTCCACCAGCACCACTAATATGTTTGATTCCGGACGATTCGGAACTGATTTGTCCAAATAAGTCGATATCCACGCAGTTGTTAATGGAAATAAAGTTATCTAATGCAGCAATAGAACGAATATCATTTGTATAATCAACAGGAGCACTTAAAAGTTCCGGATTGTTGTCGATATAATCATATAATTTCTTTGTACCTGCACCAAAAGCATATGCCTGACGATAACGGTCAATATTTTTGTGAGCACCTGTAATTTTTCCTGCTTTTGCAATATCAACAAACGCATCAACATACATTTCTGTATGAACACCGAGGTCTTTTAAATCAGATTGTGCAATTAAAGAACCAACAGCGTTTGGCATACCACCAATACCAAGCTGTAAACAAGCACCATTTGGAATCTGGTCTACAATAAGTTGTGCAACTGCTTTATCGACATCTGTTGCAGGACCACCGGCACCAAGTTCTCCGATTGGTGGATTTTCGCCTTCTACAATATAAGTTACTTTGGAAATATGTACACCATTTTCTGTACCACCAAGACAAACTGGCATATTTTTATTTACTTCTACGATAATGTGGTCGGCACGTTCACAAGCTGCTGCTAAGTGAGAAGCACTTGGTCCAAAGTTAAAATATCCATGTTTATCCATTGGGGCAACTTGCATCATAACAACATTGCTTGGAGTAGCAGAATCTCTGTAATAGCGTGGAAGTTCAGAATAGCGAATCGGAGCATAGAATGCACAGCCACGACTGATTAATTTACGTTCTAAGCCACCCATATGCCAAGAGTTCCATGTAAAATGTTCTCCGGCATCTTCTCTTGCAAAAATGGCAAGTGGTTTTAATAAAATACCACCACGTAAATTAATATTGGTTAATTCGTCAGTACGTTTTGCAAGTGCTTTATCCAAAGCATCTACAGTTGTTACACACCAACCGTAATCTACCCAGTCGCCGGATTTGATTACTTTTACAGCTTCATCAGCAGAAACAAGTTTCTGTTGATATTCATTCATGTAGTTCATGTGAAAATCCTCCTTTTTAAAAATAAAATATGGTAAAATATAAAAGTTTGTTAAATAATTATCATTTTGTTATTTTACCATTTTATATGTGTTATGACAATATTTATGGTAGAATATTTTAGAAGAATGTATTAGGATATAAAATCAAAAGGATGTAGTGAAAATGAAAGATAGGAAAATGAATCAACAACGAGAAGAAAAGAAAGTTTATAAAAAAGAAAATCAGCAAAGTAAGAATTTAACAAAAAAAGTTAAGAAAGAAGATAATAAGAAAAATACAATACAATGTTGTCCATATGCAAAAAAATGTGGTGGTTGTGATTATCAAGGGATAGATTATGCAAAGCAGTTACAGATGAAACAGGAAAATGTAAAGAAATTATTGAAACCATTTGTAAAAGTATCACAAATTGTAGGTATGGATGAGCCTTATTATTATCGCCATAAAGTTCATGCTGTGTTTGATTGTGTTGCAAGAGGACAAATTGTAGCAGGTGTATATAAGAAAAATTCTCATGAAGTGGTAGATATTGAAAGTTGTCAAATTGAAAATCAGGAAGCAGATGCAATTATTCGAGAAGTAAAAAGCTTGCTGAAATCTTTTAAAATTAAAACATATGATGAAGACACGGGATATGGATTATTACGTCATGTGCTTGTTCGCAAAGGTTATCATACAGGGGAAATTATGGTGGTGCTTGTATTAGCGTCTCCAATTTTGCCATCAAAAAACAATTTTGTAAAAGCACTTCGTAAAAATTATCCGAATATTAGTACCGTTGTTATCAATGTAAATGATAAAAAGACAAGCATGGTATTAGGAGAACGCAATATTGTAATATATGGAAAAGGCTTTATAGAAGATAAATTATGTGGTTGTACATTTCGTATTTCTCCAAATTCCTTTTATCAGGTAAATCCGAAACAGACAGAATATTTATATGAAAAAGCAATTTCTTATGCAAAATTGACAGGTAAAGAAAAAGTGATTGATGCATATTGTGGAACAGGAACGATTGGAATTATTGCATCAAAAAAAGCAAAAGAAGTTATAGGAATTGAATTAAATAAAGATGCCATCAAAGATGCAATTACTAACGCAAAACGAAATGAAGTAAAAAATATTCGTTTTATCAATGATGATGCAGGACAATATATGGTTTCTATGGCAGAACATAACGAAAAAGCAGATGTTGTCATTATGGACCCACCACGAAGTGGAAGTGATGAAGCATTTTTATTCTCAGTAGTTAAATTAGCACCAAAACGTGTCGTGTATGTATCTTGTAATCCGGAAACATTAGCGAGAGATTTGAAGTATTTGGTGAGAAAGGGATATGAGGTGGTGGAAGCAACACCATATGATATGTTTCCATTTACGGAGCATGTGGAGTGTGTTTGTCTCTTAAACCGTGTGGGCAACTGAAGAATGAATAGTTATGTAAATTTGAGTATGGATATGGATGATTATTCTAAAAGTTATCATTGAATGTATTTTTGTGTTTGTATAACGATTATATGAGTTGTCAAAAATAGAAAGATATGTTAGAATCCATTCATGGAACAATCGTGTTACAGGGTGGATTGACCTTCATTTTATTTTACATAGAATGGGGGTGGTGCTAATGAAATTTGATTTTAAAGATTTAATGTCTTTTGGAATGTTCATTTTGTCACTACTGACATTCATTTATTTGATTTGTCACTAATGATTTAAAGCATAGAAAAACCACCCCAAGACTTTGACAGGTAACAGGGTGGCATTTTCTGTGTCAATTCTCTTATTATAAGGTCAACCTCTTGTGAGCGATTGTTCCTTTGTTTATGATATAAATATAACATAGGGTATGAAATTATTCAATACTTATTGAAAATTTTGTTCAATGTAGCATTTTTATCTATTCTTAAAAAGTCTTTAATATTGAATAGTTTGAAACGGAAAGAGGTTTAAGGTTTTTCGGTTTTTATCAACGGAACATGTGGAGTGTGTTTGCTCT
>JAFWXB010000433.1 GCA_017523185.1 Lachnospiraceae bacterium
GAGCCATCTTAGGGTTCCATCTTCTTGTCTGATGTCCAAAATGAACACCTGCTTCGAGTAACTGCTTCATAGAAATTACGCTCATTTTATTTACCTCCTAGGTTTGAATCTTCCGTATACTTCTTATTACCTGCAGACCGATTGGATAGCTTTCCGTAACAAACCTCCTTACGGCACCACTGCCTGTAATCTGTATACGTGTTTTGTCATGGGCACTATTACCCACACACACGGCTAATATGATATCATAAACTTTTCCATATTGCAAGTGTTTTTTCTATCTTCCTGTAATTTTTTTAGCAATTTCTTCATATGTCATACCCGGTGTAAACGTATAGGTACCAATATTAATACTATTCGTCCACCCATTTACCACAAGGTAATCCCGAAACGCAAATGCATCATCAATGACTCCGGCCTCTTTCAGCCTCCTACATACTGACGTAGCAGAGTCACCCTTTTGTACCACCACCTGCATAGAATCTCCGGCATTTTCCGGCTCATTTGTAGGTGCCGGTGTTGGTGTTGATGTTTCTATCGTCTCCGGTACTTCTGTCGGTGCAGGTACCGGTGTCTCCGTTGGTAATGGTGTTGGTGTCTCCGTTGGTGTCAGTGTTGGTGTCTCTGTCGGTAATGGAGTTGGTGCCTCTGTAGGAACCGGTGTTTCTGTCGGTTTCAAAGTAGGCGTTGCCACAGGAGTCGGCGTTCCCTTTTCTTTTAATTCATCTAAATCTATAGTCGGACTAATCTCCTTTTCCACCTTGGTATATCCGAGCAGCATTGCTCGTTGGATAATTTCTTCCTCCGACATTTCTTTTGACCCTGTAAAAATAAAGACAAGGCTTGTTATCAGAATTCCGAAGCCTAAGCCTCGTAAATAATATTTTCGTTTCATAGTTCTATTCTTTCTTTTATATTCTTATGCTCCGTAAAGTCCTATAATCAACTTTACCTCACCCTGTCCCATGCCAAGACTCTTTGAAATTTCAAGCACACTCTTGCCTTGTTTATGAAGCTTTAACACCTCATCACGCTGACGGTCTGACTGCAGGGTCTGTGTAAACTCCAATTGACCATCCGAAGTATTCTCTACTGCCTTTACTTCCGGTTCCTTCACGGTTTTCTTTTTCGGTTCCGGTTTTGTGGCTGAAGTTTTTGTGGCTGAACTTTTTGATGCTACTTCCTTGCTTTTAGATGAGGTTATTTTTTTTGTAAGACGAATCACATCATCTACAGCTTCCTTCATCTGCTCCTTTTCCTGTTCAAATTGTTGAACCGTATGTTTTAATTCATCTTCCTTCTGATTCAACATATCATACAGGAATACGACTTCTTTATGATTATTATCAATCTTCTCTAAAATCTGCGCAGTAAAATCGTTTACAGCCATTATTTTTTCATTAGATACCTTACTCAGATAATCGTCTGTCTTAACAATAACTGCTTCCGATTTTTCTTCCATAATCTGCTCTGCATATTTCTTTATTTCCTGTTTCTGAAATTCCAATACTTCTTCCGGAACTTCGTATACATTTTCTTTATTTTCCTGTCCTCCCACAAAACAGCTGACAATCAAAATGGCAATTCCTAAAAGGACAAATATAATTTCTACCGGTGACATACCTTAGCTCCCATCATACAGTAATATCGAACGTACATCCAAGCATACGTTTTCTTTCTTCTTGTTCCTGCTCTTCCTTTTTCTTACGTTCTTTCTGCTTCTGCTGTTCATACTTATTATTTCCCTTTTCCTTTGCATCGTAATGAAAAGGAGTAGAATCATTCTGTGCCGTTTTTTCTGTACGTGTCAGTTTCTGTTCCGCCTGTTGCTGAACCATACC
>JAFWXB010000042.1 GCA_017523185.1 Lachnospiraceae bacterium
GCAAGTTATGCCATTAATCATTTTAATTGTTATTTGGATTGTGATAGTTATGACGTTTGGTGTTTGGAAAATTATTGCAGTTACATTAGCAAGACCATTAATATTGGTAATGCAAGATTCCAGAAAAATTGCTCAAAATCAGTTTGATACACCTGAAATTTATGTAGAAAATGAGGATGAAATCGGCGAACTCGTTCAGGCATTTAATAAAATGAAAAAAGCTATGAAGCGTTATATTCATACCTTAGAGGAAAAAAATAAAATTGCAGAACTTTTATATGCAGAAGAAATGGAAAAAATGGAACTTGAGAAGAATTTAGAGCATACACAGTTAGAAGTATTAAAACATCAAGTAAATCCTCATTTTTTATTTAATACATTAAATATGATTTCAAGTATGGCAAGACTGGAAGATGCAGATGTCACCAGTAAAATGATTATTAGTTTAGGAAATTTATTTCGCTATAATTTGCGAACAATAGAACAGGAAGTATATTTAGAGCAGGAAATTGAAGTATTAGAAGATTATATTTATATTCAACAAATGCGTTTTGATAGTCGTATTTGTTATGAAAAGAAAATAAACGTAGATGAAAAAATAGTAAAGATTCCATCTTTTACATTGCAACCAATTGTAGAAAATGCATTTGTGCATGGTGTTTTATCAAAAGAGTCTGGTGGAAAAATTATGCTAAAAGTTTGGCAAAAAGAAGATAAAGTTGTGATTGTTATTGCAGATAATGGAAAAGGAATGGAAAAAGAAAAACTTTGTGCATTAAATCAAACTATTCATCAAAAAAATACTTCAGGATATGGAATTGGTTTAGGTAATATTTGCAGACGAATTAATATTTTGTATACAAATGGAAGTTTTAAAATTTTTAGTAAAAAGGATATGGGGACTATTATACGAATGGAAATTCCACAAGGAGAAAGAAAGGAAGAAATAAAAGATGTATCGCTTGTTAGTAGCAGATGATGAAAGTATTGAACGCATGGTTTTATGTAAGATATTGAGAAAACAAATGGGAGATATTTGTGAGGTTTATGAAGCAAAAAACGGAATTGAAGCAGTAGATGTTTTTGAAAAAAAGGATATTCAAATAGCAATTATTGATATTGAAATGCCTAGAATCAATGGATTAGAAGCAGCACGCAGAATGCGAAAACAAAAGGAAGATTGTGTGATTATTTTTTTAACGGCATTTGATGAATTTTCTTATGCAAAGCAAGCAATTTCTGTCAGAGCATTAGAGTATTTGTTAAAACCTTATGATGAGAAAGAACTGTTATTTGTTATAGAAGAAGGGATTCGTGAAATAGAAAAAAATGCAAAAAAATCCATTATACAATTATTTGATGTAGATGAAATTATCAAAGAAGGAAAAAGTAGTGACATTCGCATTTCATTTGTAAAAGAATTTATTGAAAATTATATTAAAGAACATTATACAGAAGATATTTCCATGCAACAACTTGCAAGAGAAATGAATTATTCGGAAGCATATTTTTGTAAGTTATTTAAACAATGTTTTCGTGTGAATTTTACAACATACTTAGCAGAGTATCGTGTGCGAATGGCAAAGAAGATGTTAGAGAATCCTTTAGCGAATATTAAAGATGTTGGAAAAGCGTGTGGATATACGGATTCGAACTATTTTTCAAGGGTTTTTAAGCGTTCTACAGGCTATACACCAACTGAATACAGACTTGTTCATTTGTTAGAGAAAAATGGATAAAATTGTGCTACTATTCGTAAAATTGTCCGATATTCATAAAAATTTTCTTTTATTATAATAAAATTGTATAAAATATGAAAGGGGATTCATTTTATGAAAAGAAGACGTTTTTGGGCGATTCTTTGTGTTCTTGTCCTTCTTGTAGGCACATTAACAGGTTGTGGAAGTGGCGAACAAAAGAGAATTGTCAGGATTGGTCACAACCAATCAACAAACCATCCAAGTCACATTGCCATGGTAGCATTTCAGGATTTCATCAACGAATCTTTAGGGGATAAGTATGTCGTTGAAGTATATCCAAGTGAATTGTTAGGTTCACAGACTGAGATGGTTCAGTTAACACAGACAGGAGCGATTGACTTCTGTATTGCAAGTAATGCTATTTTGGAAACATTTAGCAAAAACTATGAACTTTTTAACTTGCCATATCTGTTTTCAAGTGCAGAAGCATATCATGCAGTTATGGACGACCCGGAAATTACAGACCCAATTTTCGGAGCAACACAAGAAGCCGGATTTATTGCAGCTACATGGCTTGATGCCGGTACTCGTAACTTCTACACAGTAAAGAAACCAATTGAATCTGTAGCAGATTTAGCTGGTTTAAAAATCCGTGTACAGCAGTCTCCAACAAACGTTGCTATGATGGACTTACTTGGTGGTTCTGCAACTCCTATGGGATTTGGTGAAGTTTATACTTCCCTTCAGCAAGGTATTATCGATGGTGCTGAAAATAACGAAATGGCATTAACAGATAATGGACATGGTGATGTATGTAAATATTATTCTTATGATATGCACCAGATGGTTCCGGATATCTTAATTGCAAACTATGCATTCCTTGAAGGATTATCAGAAGAAGAACGTGCAATTTTCGAAGAAGGTTTTAAATTAATTAATACCGTACAGCGTGAAGAATGGACAAAAGCTGTAGAAAATGCAAAAAATAAAGCAGCAAATGAAATGGGCGTACAGTTCTATTATCCGGATGTAGCTGAATTCCAAGCAGCTTGTGCTCCATTACATGAATCTGTATTAAGCAATAATGAAGCATTAAGACCAATGTACGAACAAATTCAAGAATATAATGCACAATATGCAGCAACAGAAGAATAGGAGGAACGTATGAGTCAGCTTAGAAATCTTTTAACAAAACTCTTAAACGTGCTGGCAGGCGTAAGTTTCATTGCTATGGTTGCTTTGACTTGTTGGCAGGTATTTACAAGATACATTTTAGGAAATCCATCTTCATGGTCAGAAGAATTAGTATCTTATTTGTTTGCATGGATGTCATTGTTTGGTGCAACACTTGTTGTTGGTGAACGTGGACATATGAACATTCCAATTTTAGTAGAAAAATTTAATATGGGTGTGCGTAAAGCACTTGCTATTTTTGCAGAAATCATTGCATTATTATTTGCTATTATCATCTTAATTTATGGTGGTATGGAAATTACAACACTTGCAATGGGACAAATGACATCTTCTTTAGGTGTTGCAGTAGGTGTATTCTATGTAGTTATGCCAATTAGTGGTGTACTTATGGTTATTTACGCAATTCTTAATATCGTTGATATTATTAACGGAAATATTAGTCTTGATGCAGTTGGTGAAGCTGAACAGGCGTTAGATAAAGTTGAGAAGGAGGGACGATAATGGCAATAGAGGCATTGTTGACGATTTTAGTAATTATGCTTGGTCTCCTTATTATTGGGGTACCAATTTCCTATGCGATTGCGATTTCTTCACTCGCAGCGATTTTACAGGTAGTACCACTTGATGTTTCCGTGTTGACAGCAGCACAGAGAACATTCGTAGGTATTAGTAAATTTAGTTTAACAGCGATTCCATTCTTTATTTTAGCAGGTAACTTAATGAATCAGGGTGGTATTGCAAAACGATTAGTAGACTTTGTACTTGCAATTCTTGGTAAATTACCAGGAGCATTGCTTGTAACAAACGTTGGTGCAAACGCATTATTCGGTGCTATTTCCGGTTCTGCATCTGCAGCTGCAGCAGCTGTAGGTAGCATGGTTCGTGAAGGGGAAGAAGAACAAGGTTATGATCCTGCAATTTGTGCAGCAACAAACGGTGCATCAGCTCCTTCCGGATTATTAATTCCACCATCAAATGCATTAA
>JAFWXB010000043.1 GCA_017523185.1 Lachnospiraceae bacterium
TCAAAACTTATATCCCTAATAAATTTAACTTTATTTGTTTTATTATAAATCATCACTTTACTTTATATCACTCTATGTATGAAATGTACTTTTCATTGCATAAATAAATAATCTAATGTATAATTATATTAATAACTGTTGTATTCTACAATTTATAAATAAAATAATATTTAAAACTTTGAAAACAATGTATATAATAACATTTTCCATAATATTTTATGAAAGAATTAACAAAACTTGTATACATATCTAAAAACATTTATACAAAAGGAAGGAGAATTTTACCCAATGGATAAAAAATCAGGTCTTTTTGCTAATTACAAAGAATGTACATTTTGTCACCGTGTACTTCCAAAGAATTATCCGGATGACTGTTGTCCAAGTTGTTTAGAAGCCCAATTATTTTCTCATGTAAAAGAATTTATTCGTAATAGTGATGTAAATGAATATCAAGTAGCAGAACATTTTGGTATTCCTATTCGTCAAGTAAAAAATTGGATTAAAGACGGTCGTATTGAATACACAGATAAAGTTGCTACCGGTGTAATTTCCGGTGTTTACTGCCAAAACTGTGGTGCACCAATTTCATTTGGTTCTCTATGTCCAAAATGTACAAAACAAAAAAATAATAATGTACATGGATACAATCCACAATCTATCAACGAAGTGTCCAGAATGCGTTTCTTAGATAACGATAATAAAAAACAATAAAATACTGTTATCATAAATAAATACATACTACTTCGTGTGCAGATTACTATTTCAAAAAACCATTAATAATCTGTTCTTCAGCTTCGGCTTCTGTAAGACCTAATGTCATTAATTTAATTAACTGTTCTCCTGCAATTTTCCCAATGGCAGCTTCATGGATAAGACTTGCATCAATATCAGAAGCTGTCAATTGAGGACTTGCAGATACAACAGCTTTATCCATAATAATAGCATCACATTCACTATGACCTGTACATGCACAATTTCCATTGATATTGGAATAAAATTCCTGTCTTGACTCATCTCTTGCAACAGAACGTGAAACTACATTTGCACTACAACCTTCTCCATTCAAATCTACGGAAAAATCTGTTCTTGCAAATTGTTTTCCATGTGTCATAATTTTTTCATGTACTTCTAAAACTGCACCTGCTGCTAAATCTCCACGTGTAATTCTGTTTGTAGAATCAATTCCTTTGATTTGAGTTGTTTCCATTTCCAAAACAGCTCCTTCTTCCAAATGCACAATCGTTTCCGGATTCATAATGTTTTCGCCATTTCCATCACCTTCGCCATAATGTCTTTCTATATAGCGAACTTTTGCATTTTTACCAAGATAAAATGTGTGAATACCATCATGTTTGGAAGTATCTACACCACAATTGTGAATCCCACAACCTGCAACGATTGTAACATCTGCACCTTCTCCGATATGAAAATCATTATAAACAACTTCCTGTAAACCACTTTGACTTAACAATACAGGAATATGCACACTCTCATTGACGGTATTTGGCTTAATAATAATATCGATTCCCTGTTTATCTTCTTTTTCTACAATATCAATATTTGCTGTTGTATTACGTCCATCTGTTTTTCCATTTGTACGGATATTGTAAGCGCCTTCCGGAACTTCATGTAATCCTGCAACTTGTTCTAACAGATTTTTTTGTATTAAATCCATGGATAATTTCCGTTACTGAATCTTCAAACTATTTTATTCTATCAGCTTTTGTATATCATTTATATAAGTATAAGATACATATTCCATAAAACATTTAAAATAAAATTTTTCGTATATTTTAAAACATAAACATTTCATTTTTATATTTTTTATAAAATATCCCTCTTAATTATCAAACTTATATTCTTTCACTCAATTTCTATACAACTTTTGTTTTTGATAATAAAAAATAATTGTTCAGTAACTTCTTCCTTTCTTCTTTATTCTACTTTTTATCAAGTTTTGTTTATTGTTTTTCTGTTAATGATTGACAAGAAGATGTTGTATATAATAATGCCGGTAAAATTTCTTCTTTATTTCCAATTTTTTCAATTTCCCCATTTGCAATTACAACAATCTTTTCTGCAATGTCTAAAATTCGTTCCTGATGTGAAATAATCAAAATCATTCCGTTAATTTCATCACGCATTTTTTCAAATACACGAATTAAGCTATTAAAACTCCAAAGGTCAATTCCTGCTTCCGGTTCATCAAAAATAGATAGTTTTGTACCTCTTGCAAGAATCATTGCAATTTCAATACGCTTTAATTCTCCACCGGAAAGACTATTATTAATTTCTCTATCAATATATTCTCTTGCACAAAGTCCTACTTCTGATAAAATATTACAGATTTCTGTTACGCTCATTGTTTTTCCTGCTGCAATAGAAATTAAATCTTTTACAGTAAGCCCTTTAAAATGTACCGGTTGCTGAAATGCAAAACTAATTCCCTTTTTTGCACGCTCTGTAATATTTAATTCCGTAATATCTTCCCCATCTAACAAAATCTGTCCACTTGTTGGTTTGATAATTCCTGCAATCATTTTAGCAAGTGTTGATTTTCCACCACCATTTGGTCCTGTAATTGCCACAAAATGTTCATCAATGGTAAGATTTACATTTTTTAAAATTTCTTTACTCTCACAGTCATCTCCGACTTCATAACATATATTTCTTAATTCTAACATTTGTCACTCCACTATCTGATTACTTTATATGGATATTTAATACAAACGGCATCTAAATATTTTTCGTCCGGTTGAAATTTTGTAATTTCCAACCCTTCATCACCTTTTGCTACCATTGTATAAACTTTTCCATCATTTTTTCCTGAAGTTAAATCTCTTACCTTCAATGTGCCGTCGTTTTCATACTTATACACACTTCTGTCACCTTCCGGTGCGATAATTTGTACTTCTTCAATTTCATAGCCTCTTAAATTTTTTCTTTTACTTTTGCTAATAATTTTTGCAAAACGAAAATCTCCATCAAAATAAGAATATTCGTATTCCAAACTTTTACGCATAAAATAAATACCAATTGCATAAAATGCTATGGAAACCGGCACGACCATAAATGACCAAAGCCATGTAGCAATTAAGGCAATAGAACCTGCTGCCATAAAAAATAATGTAGCAAAATTTAATCCAAAGCCTCTTTTTCTTGGAACTAATACAAATACTTCCACTCTTTTTTCCTCCTTTTAAAACTATTCTGCTTTTGCATATTTGTACATTATAGCACAACA
>JAFWXB010000006.1 GCA_017523185.1 Lachnospiraceae bacterium
CAATTCTAATCATTTTGGTTACTCCATTTCTTTGTCTATTCCTAATTTTTTATGTTGATTTCTATAATCTCTAGGCGACATATGATATCGCTCAAAAAATACTCTATTAAACGTACGTTGGCTTTCAAAACCTGCATTACCATAAATATCCGTAATGGATTGCATTGTATGGATAAGCAATACACAAGCATAATCTAAACGTATTTCATTTACATATTGATTGAAATTTTTATGAAATGTGCCCGAAAATACCCTAGAAATCGAATATGGACTAAATCCGAGGTCACGAGCCATCTTGGTAAGTGTGATTTTTTCTTTAAAATGTGAAGAAATATAAGATATTGTCTGATACACAATGTCATTGCTTCCAATGATACTTTTTTCTATAAGAGAAAAGAAAGGTATACTTCTTGCAAGTATAATCTGAATAAAGGCTTGCTGTAAAATAGAATCTGTTTTTCCTCGTCTTTGTCGCAACAAACTATTTAACGCATAAACAATATCCTCATCTACCATTTTTTTTGAAATAATTGGACATTCCGGACAAAATTTCTGTAGTGTTTCATAAAATGGACCACTTAATGATGTATCAGCAAACAAATACATAGCCCTACCCGTTTCAAATGCCTGATAATGATGCACTAAATCAGGAAATATAATAGCAAAATCTCCCTCTTTCATCTGATACAATTCTGTTCCTATACCAATTGCAAGTGTGCCTTCACTTACATAAACACACTCGATTGCATTATGTAAATGTGGTGAAATATGTGTACATTTTTTATGTCGAATCTCTAATTTGTTTGTGATTTCCTTATAGATTGGAAGCATAATTATTCTCCATTATGTTATTGTTTCAAATAAATTTATTTCTAATTTTGTTAATATAATCGATAAATACTTGTTTACAACATAAAGTATAAAAAGTTTATACCTAAAAATCAAGAAGAAAGTAAGCGTTTTTTATTAATGATTTCATTCATTAATTATTTCGAAATTTTATAGAACAAAAATAAACAAAATATAAATTTGTCCTATTTTTTATTTATTTTTTGTTTATTTTCAAAATAAAACGCAATATTTGGCTATTTTAAAATAAATTATGGCAGGAATTTATTTCCAAAAACGCATATAATACAATTACAAATTAGAAAAAAGGAGGTACTGGATATGTTAAATAAAATGAAAGCATATATGAAAGAAAGCTGGCACCTTTATTTAAAAATGATTGAAACAAACAGATAATAAAATATAAATAAAGTTGTATGTGTTTAATGAAATTAAAAAAAACATAAAAAACGAGGGTACATTATGTACTCTCGTTTTTTTAGAATTATCTTGCACTTTTCAAATACTCAATCAAAAAATTCCAAACACGTTCTGTGGAAGAAATACTAAGTCTCTCTTTTGGTGTATGAATATCCAAGTTCTTTGGTCCAAACGATACACAATCTAAATTTTCTATCTTTTCGGACAAAATACCACATTCTAAGCCTGCATGAATGGCATCAAATTTCGGCTCTGTGCCATATACATTTTTATAAGCTACTGCGATTTCTTCACGCAGTTTCGATTCTGCTTTATATTCCCAAGCAGGATAATTTCCAATAATTTCAGCTTCTCCACCTACAAGTTCGATTACATTGATTACACGGTCTTTAACATCTTCTTTACGGGTAGAAACAGAGCTTCGAATAGAAGTTTCTACAATCAATGCATGTTCTTTTAATTCCATAATTCCTAAATTCAAAGACGTTTCTACAAGACCTGAAATGGCTTGGCTCATGTGAATTACCCCATTTGGTACCATACGAAGATAACATAAGATTCTATTTAAAGAACTGAAATCTAAAATAGAAGCATATTGTGTGCCAAGCACTTCACAAGATACATTGACATTTTTATCTGATACGAAAAATTCTTTTTTATACATTTCCGAATATTGGTTTGTAAGTTCGATTACTTTTTTATAAAATAAATTTTTGTTAATATCCGTGTCAGAAACAGTTATTGCAGCAGTTTTATTATTTGAGTCACAGCTGGAACATGTACTGCAATTTCCTGTACACTCTATATTACAATTCACATTTTCATTTGTTGACTTACAAGATTCATTATCTTCTTTTGCATTTTCTGCAAATTCTAAATTTTTTTCATTTATTATCATTGGAATCATAATGGTAGCTGTACATTCTCTTGGAATTGCATTATCTTTTAAACCACCTGCAAGTGAAATCATTCCAAAAGGCACTTCTTTTGCAAGATTATCTAAAAATCTTCCCATTAAAATATCTGCGTTTCCATGTTCTTTGTGAATTTCAGCTCCTGAATGACCTCCGGAAAGTCCGTCTACGGTTAATTTTAAAACAATGCCATGTTGTGGGATTCTTTGTACCGGAATGGTTGCTTTTACAGCTGTACCACCTGCACAACTTGTTAGGAATACGCCTTCTTCATCACTATCAATATTGAGCATTTTTTTGCCTTTTAACATAGATAAATCAATGCCATATGC
>JAFWXB010000044.1 GCA_017523185.1 Lachnospiraceae bacterium
ACCCTGGTCTTGCAATTCAAAAAGCACTTACTTTTGGTTCTTTAAGCAAGATTAAGATTGACAATATGCGTGAAGAACATCAGGAAAAACTCATCAAAGATGCTGAAAAACTTGCAGAACAACAAGCAGAAGAATTGCAAGCAACAGAAGCAAAAGAAGAACCTCGTAAACCAATGGGCTTTATTTCCGTTTCCATTGGGGAAGGTATGAATGAAATTTTCAAAGGACTTGGTGTAGACTATATTATTGAAGGTGGTCAGACAATGAACCCAAGTACCGAAGATATGTTAAATGCAATTGAACAGGTAAATGCAGATACTATCTTTATTCTTCCAAATAATAAAAATATTGTAATGGCTGCAAATCAAGCAGCTACATTAGTAGAAGACAAAGAAATTATTGTAATTCCAACAAAAACAATTCCACAAGGAATTGCAGCAATTTTAAACTTTATTCCGGACTTCTCAGTAGAAGAAAATACAGAAACTATGATGGCTGAAATTCAAAATGTAAAAACAGGACAAGTAACATATGCTGTTCGTGATACAGAAATTGATGGTCATATAATTAAAGAAAACGACTACATGGGAATTGGAGATAAATCTATTCTTTCCGTAGGAACAGATTTAAAAGAAACAACAATTGAGATGGTTTCTCATATGATAGATGAAGATTCTGCGATTGTAAGTATTTATTACGGTAGCGAAGCAACAGAACAATCAGCAATTATTCTTGCAGAAATTATTGAAGAAAAATTCCCTGAAGTAGAAGTAGAAATCAATGAAGGTGGACAGCCGATTTATTACTATGTGATTTCCGTTGAATAAAAGATGTAAATAGATAATAAGACCTTATATAAAGCGTATAACTCTATATAGGGTCTTTTTATAAGTAGAATAAGGGGTATATTTTATGGATAACACATCTCAAATTACAGCAATTAAGGGGGTAGGAGAAAAAACAGGTACATTATTGGAGAAAATGGGAATTATCACAATTTGCGATATGTTATTTTATTTTCCAAGAACATATACACAATATCCCAAAATGCAGTCATTAGATACAATAAATAATATAAAAGAAGGAAAACAAGCTTTTCTTGTAACGATTCGAAAATCTCCTACAGTAAGAAACAGTACACGTATGCATATTACAGTATTGCAAATGGGAGAGGGAAGTAATCAAATTCAATTTATATGGTATCGTATGCCTTATATCAAAAATACATTAATTTCAGGGAAACAATATGTATTTTATGGGAAAGTTACCTCTAAGAAAAAAATATTTGTAATGGAACAGCCTGTAATTTATGAAGTAGAAAAATACAGGGAAATGGAAGATTTATTACAACCTGTATATGCTTTAACAGCTGGTATTACAAATAATTTTATGATAAAAACAATGAAAACTATATTAGATACGAATCATTTAATACATGAATATCTGCCAAGTGTAATTCGTAAGAAATATAGTTTATGTGAATATAATTATGCATTAAAACAAGTGCATTTTCCGGATTCATTTGAAAGTTTGGTAGAAGCGAGAAGATGTCTCGTATTCCATGAGTTTTTCCTGTTTCTTATGGGAATGCAATATCAAAAAGAAAAAAAGGTCAAAGAAAAAAATGAGTTTTCTTTTTCTAATCCTTGTTTTGTACAAGAATGTATGAAACAATTACCTTATACATTAACAAATGCACAACTTCGCACATTACAAGAAATTCAAAATGATATGCAAAGCCCTATTGTGATGCAACGTTTGATACAAGGAGATGTAGGTTCTGGAAAAACAATTCTTGCATTTTTACTTATGGCATGGTGTGCAAATAGTGGATATCAGTCTGCTATTATGGCTCCAACAGAAGTATTGGCAAGGCAACATTATGAAACATTTTGTGGGTTTTGTGAGCGTTTTAAGCTGGATTTTCCAGTTGTTTTATTAACAGGCTCTATGAAACAGCGTGAGAAAAAAGATGCCTATAAAAGGCTTACAGACTGTCCAAATGCCATGATTGTTGGAACACATGCGTTAATTCAGGAAAAAGCAATATATTCCAATTTAGCACTTGTAATTACGGATGAACAACATCGTTTTGGAGTAAAACAACGTGATACACTTTCCGAAAAAGGGAAAGCACCACATATTTTAGTAATGAGTGCAACGCCGATTCCAAGAACACTTGCAATTATTATTTATGGAGATATGGATATTTCTGTGATTGATGAAGTACCTGCAAAGCGTTTGCCAATTAAAAATTGTGTTGTAAATACTTCCTATCGACAAAAGGCATATACGTTTATACAAAAACAAGTAGCTTTAGGTCATCAAGCCTATGTCATTTGTCCATTGGTAGAAGAAACAGAACATATGGAAGGCACAAATGCAACGGATTATGCAAAAGATTTACAAGAAATTCTTCCAAATAACATAAAAGTTGGTTTGTTACATGGAAAAATGAAAAACGATAAGAAAAATGAAGTTATGGAAGCGTTTGCAAAAAATGAAATTCAAGTGCTTGTTTCTACAACAGTAGTAGAAGTTGGTGTAAATGTTCCAAATGCAACAGTTATGATGATAGAAGATGCAAATCATTTTGGACTTGCACAGCTTCATCAGCTTCGTGGACGTGTAGGGCGAGGAGATGCACAATCCTATTGTATTATGATAAATTCTTCAGATAC
>JAFWXB010000045.1 GCA_017523185.1 Lachnospiraceae bacterium
AAATACATAAATTCTTCAATAGTTGGAATAGTTACTGTATATGACATCTCATATGTATCAATTTTTCGATGACGCACCAATGCTTTTGTTGCAAATGCACCTTGCTCCATATAAATAATTCGTTTTTCCGGCAATAACTGCATTTTATAATTTTCTCCTGCCACTATGCGATAATTTTCTCGTAATGTTTCTATATCCGTTGCCAATAATACCGTTCCATTTTCTAAATACACAAGATAATCTGCCATTTTATCCAAATCATCTGTTAAATGTGTAGCAAGAATAACCGTATGCTCTCCATCTCTGATAAAGTCTTTTACAGCTGCTAGAAATTCTTCTCGAAATTCCGGGTCAAAATTACCTGTTGGTTCGTCTAACAGTAACAGTTTTGGATAATGAGCCAATGCAAAAGCAAATTGAAACTTTAATTCTTCCCCTTTAGATAAATGCTTATATTTCTGTTTTGGGTCTAATCCATATTTTTTAATCAATTGCAAAAAATAAGGTTCGTCATACTTAGAATAAAATTTGCCATAATAATTGGCATTTTCTTGTAAAGTCATATAATCTTCATACAAACGTTCCTGTAATACGACACCTGTGATATCATGCAACAATCGTTCGTCCTCTGAAAATGTCTTTCCTAATATCTCTACTTGTCCTGCATTTGGCTGATAAAGCCCCATTAAAATATGCAATAATGTTGTTTTTCCGGAACCATTTGCACCTATCAGACCAATCATATATCCTTTTGGCAATTCTAAATTGATATCTCTTAAACAAAATGTTCCTACACGTTTGGAAACTTGGGTTAATTTTATCATACCATTCTCCTCCCTTATCTAAATTTTCTCATAACAATAAACACCTTTTATTGTAAATGCATATTGTACCTTCCATATAATGATATCTAACACTATCATCAGTATAAGACCAAACGTTCTATAATTTGGATGAAATCCAAACATTGGAATTGTTAAAAGTGCTATTTGATTACAAAGAGCTATCCATTCTATAATTACAATTTTTGATGTTGTTTTTTCTTTTGTATATACAATTTTGGTTCCATTCTCACACAATTCCTTTTTTAAATGGGTATTTTGTAATTCTTTTTTATTCTCAAAAACAGTTGAAATATTGATAGAAAAATAAATAAATAACACATATAGAATTTCTATCCATGCTTTTCCTGCTTGTATACTTTTTGCAATAAATGTCCAATAAATTATCTGTAAAAATAACACAAATAAAACCGGCATTGCAATTTTTATCCACAATAAATATAAAAAATATTGTTTTCTTTCCTCTTGTTTCAACGGACATAAAAACATAGCTTTTGGGATATGTACATGAAAAAATCTTTCTTGGATTCCTACGAAAAATAATGGAAAAGTGGTACATAATAAATAACATATTTCTTGTTTTGTTTCTACATAGCCATTAAAAATTGGACTAAACATAAGCCAATAAAACCAAAAAAATACATGTGAATATTCCATTTTTTTCCAATTGCGACAATGAAACGAAGAAACATAGGTATAAAAAGCTTGTTTTAGCATATACATTCCCCCTTTATTAGTGTGTATATTTACTGTATATAATAATATATACAGTAAATATACACACTTGTCAATACTTTTTCTATTATTTGTCAAAAAAATACTCTTAAGTATTTTCATACCTAAGAGTAATTTTTGTGTTTCCCTTTTGCTCTTTTACAGTTTAAAACACACAACGTATAGTTGATAAAAAAATCCCCAACTAACTAAATAATTAATCCGTTGGGGAATATTTTTATGCTTATCTTCCTGCTACATCAATTCGTGTCATCGCTCTACGAAGTGCTAATTCTGCACGTTTGATATCAAGGTCATCTGTACGATTTGCAATACGCTGTTCTGCTCGCACCTTTGCTGCTTCTGCACGAGCTACATCAATTTCATTTGGCCATTCTGCTACTTCTGCAAGAATTGTAATCTTATCATTTAAGATTTCTGCAAAACCTGCATGAACGGCTGCAATTGTTTGTTCGCCTGCTTTGTGAATTACAACTGCACCCGGTGCAAGTACCGTTGTCATAGGAATATGGTTTCTATATACACCAATATCGCCTGCTGCTGTTGTAAATTCTACAAAGTCAGTTTCTCCTGTATATAAAATACGGTCTGGTGTAATGATTTCAATATTGAAAATATCTGCCATAACATCACCCCTTACTTCATACGGGCACGTACTTCGTCAATACTTCCTGCATTTATAAAATGACCTTCCGGAATATCATCATGTTTTCCTTCTAAGATTTCACGGAAACCACGAATTGTTTCTGTAATAGGTACATATTTACCATCTAAACCTGTAAACTGTTCTGCTACGGAGAATGGCTGAGATAAAAATCTTTGTACTTTTCTTGCACGGCTTACAACCAATTTATCATCTTCGGATAATTCGTCCATACCAAGAATTGCAATAATATCTTGTAATTCTTTATATTTTTGTAAGATTTCCTGTACACCACGAGCAACTTCAAAGTGTTCTTGTCCTACAATACGTGGGTCAAGAATACGGGAAGTAGATGCAAGTGGGTCTACTGCCGGATATAAACCAAGCGCTGCAATGGAACGCTCTAATACGGTTGTCGCATCTAAGTGTGCGAATGTAGTAGCCGGAGCAGGGTCAGTTAAGTCGTCGGCAGGAACGTATACCGCTTGAACTGACGTAATTGAACCCTTTTTAGTTGATGTAATTCTTTCTTGTAATGCACCCATTTCCGTTGCAAGTGTCGGTTGATAACCAACGGCAGACGGCATTCTTCCAAGTAATGCAGATACTTCGCTTCCCGCTTGAGTAAAACGGAAAATGTTATCAATAAAGAGAAGCACGTCTTGATTTTCTTTATCTCTGAAATATTCTGCCATAGTAAGACCTGAAAGTGCTACTCTCATTCTTGCTCCAGGTGGTTCGTTCATTTGTCCGTAAACAAGTGCGGTGTTACCTAAAACTCCCGATTGCTTCATTTCATTATAAAGGTCGTTACCTTCTCTTGTTCTTTCTCCAACACCTGTAAATACGGAAAGACCGCCGTGTTGCTTTGCAATATTGTTAATAAGTTCCATAATAAGAACTGTTTTACCAACACCTGCACCGCCAAAAAGTCCTATCTTACCGCCTTTTGAGTATGGGCAGATAAGGTCGATAACCTTAATACCTGTTTCAAGAATTTCCTTTGAAGTGGAAAGTTCATCAAAATCAGGTGCGTGACGGTGAATTGTCCATCTTTCGTCAGTATTTACCGCTTCTCCGTTATCAACGGTATCGCCAAGCACGTTGAAAATTCTACCGAGTGTTTCTCTACCAACGGGAACACTGATTGATTTTCCTGTGTCGATAACCTTCGCTTGTCT
>JAFWXB010000046.1 GCA_017523185.1 Lachnospiraceae bacterium
CACCTTTGTCAACTTCATTTCTCTGATATCACGAGAAACAGTTGCCTGTGTAACAGCGTAACCATCTTTTATAAGATATGCTAACAATTCTTCCTGCGTTTCTATATCATTCTTGCGAATCAACTCCAAAATTTTGGATTGTCTTTTCGTTTTCATACTGTCTCCTAAATCTGCTATTTCATTTTCTTACGCATTGTTTCCAAGAAACTCTGCTTATTTACTTTACAAATATTAATTGTATGCACTGCACGTTCCACAACAAAACGATCACCTACTTCTAGTTTTGTCAAACGATCACCATCACAGCTTACATAAGCAGAATCCGCTTCTGAACCTCGACGTGAAACCAACTCTACTTCAATCACATCTTCTGAACGAAGTATAATTCCTTTGGAATTTAAATTATGTGCATTAATTGGAGTCAATAATAAGATTTTTGCTTTGGGGTCAACAATTGGACCTCCTGCTGACATATTATAACCGGTAGAACCTGTTGGTGTTGATATAATGATACCATCTGCATCATATGTTCCCAAACGTTCTCCATCTACATAAACATGAATTGTTAATAATGACAATTTTCCGGCACGATGAATTACAATATCATTTAACGCCCAAACTTTTTCTATTACTGTATCATTTACCGGTTTTACATTTTCATTGACAATATCTTGTATATTTGTACTTTTTATATGTTCATTATTTCTATTTTCATTTTGTACATCTGTATCTTTTATATGTATATTATGTTGCATATCTGTACTTTTATCATTTGCATTTTCATTATCTATATGGATATCTGTTTTCTTATAACCTTCTAACATCATACGTTCTTCCAACATATATGTATCTTTCATAAGTTTTTGTAAATTTTTTAAAATGCTTTCGCCTTCTAATTCGCATAAATATCCAAGTGTTCCAAGATTGACACCAATTAATGGAATTTGAAATCCATGTTTTCTTGCTCTTGTTGCTGTTCGTATAAGTGTTCCATCTCCACCCAATACTATCATACATTCTGTATCTTTTGGCATAAGCGAAAAATCAATTTCATCACAATCTCTGATTGTTCCTTCTTGTTCACACATAGAAACAGCTTCCCCACCATATTCCTGAATATAAGAAATAATTTTATGGGTCAGCTCCATTTCTTTGTCTTTATATGCATTTGTAATAATTGCAAATTTACGCATATTCTATTTACTTATCCAAACTTCCATGTGCAGCTTCCACTATCGCATGAATGTCTACGGATTCCTCCTTTTTCGGATTCTCATCTTTTTCAATATATACCAAATATTCAATATTTCCTTCTGGTCCTTTGATTGGAGAATATTCCAAATTGTGTACGGAAAACCCATTTTCCAATGCAAAAGAAACAATTTTTTCAATTACTTCTTTATGTACAGATTTATCTCGTACAACACCTTTTTTTCCTACTTTTTCTTTTCCTGCTTCAAATTGTGGTTTAATTAAACATACCATCTGTCCATATTCTTTTAATAAGGCTCTTGCCGGAGGCAACACTTTTGTTAAAGAAATAAACGATACATCAACTGATGCAAAATCAAGTACATCTGCAATGTGTTCAGGTGTCACATAGCGAATATTTGTTTTTTCCATACAAACTACACGTTCATCTTGACGTAATTTCCATGCAAACTGACCATATCCGACATCTACTGCATATACTTTTTTTGCACCATTTTGAAGCATACAATCGGTAAAACCACCCGTAGATGCACCAATATCCATACAAATTTTATCATCTAATTGAATTCCAAATTGTATCATAGCTTTTTCTAACTTTAATCCACCACGACTTACATATTTTAATGTATTACCACGAATTTCGATATTGCAATCATCAGGAAATGTAGAACCTGCTTTATCTTCTCGACTATTATTTACAAATACATTTCCTTCCATAATCATCGTTTTTGCTTTCTCACGCGACGGAGCAAGACCACGATTCACTAATAAGATATCCAAACGTTCTTTCATATAAGTTTTAAGTTGCTTTTCCCATTACTTTGTTGTATGGGAAAAGCAACTATTTTCCTTTCTCAAATCCTAATTATTTATATCAACATGAGTTCCACAAATTTTAAACATAAATACAAACTATATTTTTTGTTATCAACATAAAAAATTTGTACTGATTTTTTATATTTTTATCTAATATTTTACAAAGTATTGTTAATTACCAAACTCACGTTATATTAACATATTTTTTATAATACAAGTTCAATCATTATCATTTTTTATCATATCTTACCATATAAAAACACTCATATTATTTTAAATCTCATAATACTGAATTTATTTCTATATGTCAAATACATATTTTTTATTTTATAATTTTAGTCAAAATCATGGCACTTATACTATCTGCATCAATTCCAATCGATTTTTTCAG
Source organism: Lachnospiraceae bacterium (assembly GCA_017523185.1). The sequence goes on from JAFWXB010000046.1 coordinate 2,420, forward strand.
TAAATCTACATTTCCATGTTCTACATACATATTTGGAATTGCTACTATATGCACATTGATATCTAATCTTTGTTCATGCACAAAAGCTGTAATATGTTCTCCCAAACCACCATTTTGAATATTTTCTTCCATTATAATAAGATGTTCATGTGTTTTAGCTAACTCTACAATTTCTTCTTTATCAAATGGCATTGCAAATCTAGCATTGATAATTGTACAAAAAATTCCATGTTCTTCTAATTGCAATGCTACTTGTTCTGCTGTTTGTACCATACTTCCAAGAGCAAATAATGCAATTTTTTGGCCTTGCTTAATTACTTCACTTTTTCCAAGTTTAATTGGAGAACGAAATTCTTTTAATCCTTCATAAGCTGTGCCTCTTGGATAACGTACAGCAATTGGAGCATCAAATTCCGTTGCAAATTTTAACATATCAGCAAGTTCCCATTTATTTTTTGGAGCAACAATTGTCATATTTGGAATAGAAGATAAATAAGAAATATCTAGAATTCCTTGATGTGTTTCTCCATCACTTCCTACAAGACCTGCTCTATCAATTGCAAAAACAACAGGAAGATTTTGAATACACACATCATGCACAATTTGGTCGTATGCTCGCTGTAAAAACGAAGAATATACTGCAAATACCGGTTTTAATCCACCTTTTGCCAAACCTGCTGCAAAAGTAACTGCGTGTTGTTCTGCTATTGCCACATCAAAAAAGCGTTTTGGATACAATTTTGCAAATCTGGAAAGACCTGTTCCATCACCCATTGCTGCTGTAATCGCAACTAATTTTTCATTTGTTTCTGCAAGTGTACACATAGCTGAAGACATTACATCTGTGTAAGTTGCTTTTTC
>JAFWXB010000047.1 GCA_017523185.1 Lachnospiraceae bacterium
GAAGAATACGATATTCGCAGAAAATATTTGTTACGTCGTTTTGAACAAATGGGACTGGAATGTTTTGAACCATTTGGAGCATTTTATGTATTTCCATGTATCAAAGAATTTGGCATGACATCGGATGAATTTGCCACTACATTATTAAAGTCGAAAAAAGTCGTAGTCGTACCAGGAACAGCCTTTGGTGATTGTGGAGAAGGATTTGTGCGTATTTCCTATGCGTATTCATTGGAAAGTTTAAAAATTGCATTAGATAGAATAGAAGCGTTTATAGAAGAATTTCGTGCAAAACAAGCAGAGAAAGAAGAAGTATAGCTTATTTATATCATACTATTTTTATTTATTATTTAAAATACATAAAATCAGTAAATATATTTTATGCAATATAACGAATAAAATAGTTTATTTATGATGTATCTGTTTATGGTTTTGTAAGTCTTTGTTACTTAATTATAAAAAGCTGTAAAATAGTTCATTAAAACGATTTATATAAAAGAAAAAAGGAAAATACTATGTTAAATATTGTACTTTACGAACCGGAAATTCCGGCAAATACAGGAAATATTGGGCGTACTTGTGTAGCAACAAACACAAAACTCCATTTAATAGAGCCACTTGGTTTTTCATTAGAAGAAAAACAGTTAAAGCGAGCAGGTATGGATTATTGGAAACAATTAGATGTAACAACTTATGTCAACTGGGAAGATTTTTGTAAAAAAAATCCAAATGCTAAAATTTATTATGCCACAACAAAGGCACATCATGTATATTCTGATGTTTCTTATGAATCCGATTGCTATATTATGTTTGGAAAAGAAAGTGCAGGTATTCCGGAAGAAATTTTAAAAGAACATCCGGAGACTTGTGTGCGTATTCCAATGGTAGGAGAAACACGTTCTCTAAATTTATCAAACTCCGTAGCCATTGTATTATATGAAGCACTTCGCCAAAATGAATTTTCCAATATGAAACTGGAAGGTGAATTGCATCGTTTACATTGGGATTGATAGATAAGTGGTCAAATATTAGGGCGTAATTGACCTATATTTGGAAAAGGAGAAATGAAAAATGAGTATTATAAAAACAAGAAATTTAGTACATGAATTTATTCGTCGTGATGAAGATGACAATGTTGAATCCATTACTACAGCATTAGACCATGTAAACTTAGATGTAAAAGAAGGACAGTTTATCGCTATTTTAGGACATAATGGTTCTGGAAAATCTACACTTTCCAAACATATCAATGCACTCCTTTCAGCAACGGAAGGTACGATTTGGGTAGATGGAAAAGATGTTTCGAAAGAAGAAAATATTATTCCGGTTCGAAAATCAGCAGGAATGGTATTTCAAAATCCGGATAATCAGATTATAGCAAGTGTTGTAGAAGAAGATGTAGCATTTGGACCGGAAAATATTGGTGTACCAACAGATGAAATTTGGGAAAGAGTAGAGAGAAGTTTAAAAGCAGTCGGTATGACAAAATATCGTACTCATTCTCCAAATAAGTTATCGGGTGGACAAAAACAACGTGTAGCAATTGCTGGTGTAATGGCAATGGAGCCAAAATGTATTGTATTTGATGAACCAACTGCAATGCTTGACCCAAATGGGCGAAAAGAAGTCTTAAAAGCTGCTCATGAATTAAATCGAAAAAAAGGTGTAACGGTTCTTTTAATTACGCATTATATGGAAGAAGTTGTAGAAGCTGATTATGTCTATGTAATGGAAAAAGGAAAAATTGTAATGGATGGAACACCTCGTGAAATTTTCTCACAAGTAGATGAACTTAAAAAATATCGTCTTGATGTTCCTCAAATAACATTGTTGGCAGATGAACTTAGAAAAGCAGGTCTTCCAATTCCAAAAGGAATTTTAACAAGAGAAGAACTTGTAGAAGCAATTATGAAATTGAAATAATTTCGATTATATGAAATAAAGTCCATTATAGTCATAAATAAGGTTAAGACTTTAGATAGCAAATAAGGTATTTTATGATTAGGAATAAAAAAGGTGAAAGAAAAAGTATATGTCAATTATATTAGATAAAGTAAATTACCAATATAGTCAAGGTTCTGCATATCAGGTGCAGGCACTTCGTGATATTAATTTAAAAATTGAAGATGGAGAATTTATTGGAATTATCGGTCATACAGGGTCAGGAAAATCGACTTTAATTCAACACTTAAACGGACTGATAAAAGCTACATCAGGAACCATTTATTTTAATGGACAAGATATTTATGATGAAGATTACAATATGAAAGAACTTCGTAGTAAAGTAGGTCTTGTATTTCAATATCCGGAACATCAACTATTTGAAACAACTATTTTTGCAGATGTATGTTTTGGTCCGAAAAATCTTGGTTTAGATAAAAAGACAGTAGAACTTCGAGCATATGAAGCACTTCGTAATGTAGGTTTTCCAGAAGAATTGTTTTATCAGCCACCATTTAATTTATCAGGTGGACAAAAACGTCGTGTAGCGATTGCAGGGGTACTTGCGATGAAACCGGAAGTTTTAATTTTAGATGAACCAACAGCAGGATTAGACCCAAAAGGCAGAGATGAAATTTTAGATTTAATATCTAAAATGCATAAAGAACTTGGAATTACGATTATTTTAGTTTCTCACAGTATGGAAGACGTAGCAAAATATGTAGGTCGTATTATTGTAATGAATCAAGGGTCTGTGATGTTTGATGGAACACCAAAAGAAGTATTTCGTGAATATAAGCATTTAGAAAGTGTAGGACTTGCAGCACCTCAAGTGACTTATTTGATGCACGAATTAAAAGAAAAAGGGTTATCTGTGGATATCAATGCCACAACAGTAGAAGAAGCAAAAATAAGTATTTTAGAAGCATTAAGAGGTTAGAATTATGATTCGAGATATTACGATAGGCCAGTATTATCCGACGAACTCCGTCATACATAAACTGGACCCACGAGTAAAATTATTCGCAACAATGATATATATTATTGCCCTTTTTAGTTTTAAGGGTATTTTAGGACTTGGCATTATTACAGCATTTCTTGCCATTGTTATAAAAAAATCAAAAGTGCCATTTTCCTTTATGGTAAAAGGTTTAAAAGCAATTGTTATTTTGGTTGTAATTACATCAATGTTTAACTTGTTTTTAACACCGGGAGATGTGGTACTTTGGAAATGGGGAAGTTTGCAAATTACAGATGCAGGAATTTTAAATTCTGTTCTTATGACAATTCGACTCATTTACTTAATTTTGGGTACATCACTTATGACACTTACCACAACACCAAATCAATTAACAGATGGTTTAGAAAAGTCCTTAGCACCATTAAGTAAAATTGGAGTACCTGTACACGCAATTGCCATGATGATGTCAATCGCACTTCGTTTTATTCCAATTTTAATTGAAGAAACTGATAAAATTATGAAAGCACAAATGGCACGAGGAGCAGACTTTGAACATGGCAGCTTAATACAAAAAGCCAAAAATATGGTGCCATTATTAGTACCTCTTTTCGTATCAGCATTTCGTCGTGCAGAAGACCTTGCAA
>JAFWXB010000048.1 GCA_017523185.1 Lachnospiraceae bacterium
AATGTGTCATAAGCATTTCTTTGAAATTATGGAAGGTATTTATAAACGTGGTATGTTTGTAGAAGAACTCAATACCAATGGATTTTATATGAACCAAGAAGCACTTGACCGTTTTAAGAAAATGGGTTGTTATCCATTAATTAAGATATCCTTTGATGGACTTGGACATCACGATTGGCTTCGCAATCGAAAAGGTGCAGAAGAAAATGCACTCCAAGCCATTCGTTTATGTATAGAAAATGGATTTCGTGTAAAAGCACAAACAAATGTTCATAGAGGAAATGTAGAATCTATGCTTCCAACAGCAAGACTTCTTGATGAAATGGGCGTAGAAGAAATGCGAATTATTCGTACAACGGAGGTGCCTCGTTGGAATGAAAATGCAAAAGGAGCTACCTTGGGCTTAAATGAATATTTTGATTTAATGACAGAATTTGTAAAAGCATATACAAGTGAAACACATAAGATGGCTATTGATATTTGGCAATTTATTACATTATTTCCGGTTGATAAGTCCTATCAGTTCCGAGCAATTGAATGTGGTATTGGCGAATATCGTGATACACTTCCTGTATGTCGAGGGAATCGAGGCATGGTGGCAGTTTGTGCAAATGGAAATGTTGTTCCATGTATGCAGTTAAGTGGTACATATGAAGCAAGAAATGAATTTTTAGGAAATGTAAAAACAGATGGATTACAGCCACTTTTACAACAAAGTGCGTATTTATCTGAAGTCTGTACAACAGTAAAAGAACTTGCAGAAAAAAATCCAAAATGTGGCACTTGTAAATATTTTAAACATTGTGTAGGTGGTTGTCGTGCATTAGGATTTGCGTTAACGGGAAATAAATTGGGAGAAGATATTTCAAAATGTGCATTTTTTGCAGGTGGATATTATGAAAAACTTGAAGCAATGTTAGAGGGGTGGTATAATAATTTTCCGATGGAAACATAGTTTTGATATGGAGCAATAAATATGAGTACAGTTTTGAATGGTAAAGATAGATTTACACTACCAATGTATCGCAGTTTGTGGGGACCTGCGATGTTGTCATCTATTGGTTGGGCATTAAGTGATATGGCTGACGCCGTCGTTGTAGGTCAAAAATTAGGTACGGTAGGACTTGCAGCCATAGGATTAATATTACCTATTTATATGATAAATTGTGCAGTTGTGCATGGATTTGGAATTGGTGGGTCAATACAATTTTCTAAATTATTGGGTGCAGGTCAAAATGAAGAAGCAAAGAAAAATTTTTCTTCTATTACACTTGTTGCATTTTTTATAAGTGTCTTAACTGCAATTATTGGTTTGTTATGTATAGATTCGGTGCTTGCATTATTAGGAACTGTAAAAAGTGATGGAATGTTGTTTAAAGCAACAAAAGATTATTTAAAAGTATTATTACTTGCAACACCATTATTTTATTTATCTAATTTACTGAATTATTATTTAAGAAATGATGAGGAACAAAAGAGAGCAGGAATTGGCTCTGTTGTAGGAAATATTGTAGATATTACTTGTAATATTACATTTGTCATTGTTTTTGAATGGGGAACATTTGGAGCTGCTTTATCAACAGCAATTGGACAAATTGTATCGATAAGCATTTATTTACCGGCATTGTGGAACAAAAATAATCATTTAAAATTATGTCGAATACAATGGGAAAATATTTGCTATGCTTTTTCTTGTATGAAATTAGGAGCAGCCACATCTGTCAAATATTTATATCAGGTAGTCTTTTTCTTAATTTGTAATAATGTACTTATTCGTATGGGAGGAGAAAATGGTGTAGCTGTTTTTGATTTAATTCAAAATACATCTTATCTGATTCTTTATCTTTATGAAGGCACAGCAAGAGCAATGCAACCTTTGATTTCCACATATCAAGGAGAACATAATCTGATTGGTAAGAAAAATATTTGTAAAATTGGGTTTATAAGTGGAAATATTGTGGGACTTCTTTTAATTGCATATATTGTAATTTGTCCAAGTGGCTTATGTCATCTATTTGGAATTAGTGGTACGGAAGTAGAACATTTAGCCTATTTAGCGTTGCGTATTTATGCATTCGGAGCAATATTTGCAGGAATGAATATTTTAATTTGTAATTATTATCAATCTTGCGAACAAGAAAAAGCTTCTTTTTTTATTGAAACATTAAGAGGTGCAATTATTTTATTACCATTAACAGTTTTCTTTGCCAACTTACAATTAGAATATTTTTGGTGGTTATTTCCATGTACGGAAATCAGTTGTTTTCTTTTATTTTTACTTTTTAAAAAGCGATTTATTATACAGGAAATAGATAATAAACGAGTGTTTCAAAAAATTATTCAAGGAAATGAAAATGATATAGGATTTGTTATACAAGAAGTAAATGAATTTTGTGAAATATGGGAAGGAACAATCAAACAACAGTATTTTATTACTATGACAATCGAAGAATTATGTCTTGCAATTTTGACGCATGGTTTTCAAGGAAAAAGTGATGGATATATACAAATTACGCTAATTGCATTGGAAAATAAGAAATTTGAGGTGCATTTGAGAGATAATGCTGTTGAATTTAATCCATTTGCGTTAAAAGATAATAAAGTAAATGATATAGATGCTGATTTTAATGCAATGGGTGTAATGGTTATAAAAAAACAATCCGAAGAATTTTTTTATAGACGTTATCAAGGATTTAATTCTTTGATTTTAAGAATTTAGGGAGAGGATATGAATATCGTATATTTTGGAACAGATGTATTTTTAGATACGTTTTGTTATATAGCAAATACACATAATATAATTGCTTTGTATACATATCATAATGATGAAGATTATTTTACGGAATATGAAATTGTAAAAGAAGCAAAAAAAAGAAATATTCCTATTTATTATGAAGCCATTTCTGTGGCAAAAATCAGAGAATATTTTTTAGAACAGAATTGTGATTTGTTTTTTTCAGCAGAATATAATAGAATTATTCCAATTTTAGAAGATTTGTTATGTTATAAAGGTGTAAATATACATAGTTCTTTTTTACCAATAGGACGTAGCTATTATCCGATTGAATGTGCAATGGAACGCAATATGACAAGAACAGGTGTCACAATTCATAAAATGGTAGCAGAATTAGATGTAGGTGCTGTTTTATTGCAAAAAGAAATAGAAATTATGCCTTATATGGATAGTGTAGATATTTATTTGCAATGTGGTATGTATGCAAGACAAATGACAGAAGTATTATTATCTGATTTTGAACAAATTTGGAATCATGCAATACCACAAACAGAAAAGTGTAGTTATTGGAAAAGAACAAATAGAGAAAAATTAACAATCACACATGAGATGACAATCAAAGAAACGTATGATATTTATAGAAGATATAATCATATGACAGAAGTCGTTATAGATGAAAAACGATATTATGTATCCTCAATAATGACAAGTAGAATACCTATTTTTAAACAAGAATGGTTTTTGTCACAAAACAGATGTCTTTACCAAGTAAAAGATGGGCATTTGCGATTGAATTTATTAGAAATTATATAAGGAAAGGAAAGGAGTACATGAGAAAGAAAAAAAGTGTGCGTTTAAAGTTAATTACAGGGTTAATTTTAATGGCACTATTACTGGTTGTTGTTTTAACAGGTGTTATAGAAAGATTGTATCGTTCCAGAATGGAGGAATATTATTCGCAGGTAGCATTTAATCAAGCAAGTATTGCTGCTGAATATATAGATGGAGATAGTATAGAAAAATATTATAAAACAGGAATAAAAGATACATATTATGAGGAAATACAAGCCTATTTACAGATGTCTGCTGATAAAATTCATACAGAGTATTTTTATGTAGTCGTTCCTGAAGATGATGTTATGGTCTATATTTGGGATACCGGAGAAGAAGAAGGGGTATGCGAGTTATTAGAATCCGATGCTTATTATGGTGGTGGAGATGAATTGATGCATGCAGCTTTTTATGGTGAAATAGAGGATGTAATTCTTGTAACAAATAATGAAGAATATGGCTATTTGGCTTCTGCGTATGTTCCTATTTTTGATTCTAATGCAAATCCCGTTGCATTAGCAAGTGTAGATATTTCAATGGACATGATAAATACACAAATTACAGAATTTATTGTAATATCATTAATAGTAACGATATTAATATTAACGATTTCTTGTATTGGATATTATTTTTATACAAAGAAAGAAATTTTAAAACCAATTATGCAATTGGATAACGCAACAGTAGAACTTGTAAATAATAAGTTAGATAATCTTTCAGAGTTTTCTGTGGAACTGAAGACAGGAGATGAATTTGAAAAATTAGCCAATTCTTTTAATTATATGGCAAATCAATTACATAACTATATTAAAAATTTGGAACATGTAACAGCAGAAAAAGAACGTATTGGAGCAGAACTTGATGTGGCAAGGCAAATCCAATCTTCTATGTTACCTTGTATTTTTCCGGCATTTCCAGAACGAAAAGAATTTGATATTTATGCATATATGACACCAGCAAAAGAAGTTGGTGGTGATTTTTATGATTTTTTTATGGTAGATGACAGACATTTGGCTGTTGTTATGGCAGATGTATCAGGGAAAGGTGTACCGGCAGCACTTTTTATGGTAATTGCAAAAACACTTATCAAAGACCATACACAGCCGGAAACAGATTTAGGAGAAGTCTTTACAAAAGTCAACAATTTACTTTGCGAATCTAATAGTGAAGGTTTATTCGTTACAGCATTTGAAGGTGTATTAGATTTAGTAACGGGTGAGTTACGATTTGTAAATGCAGGACACGAAATACCGTATATTTATAAGAAAAATCAAGGATTTGCACCTTATAAGATACGAGCAGGCTTTGTACTTGCAGGTATGGAAGATATGAGATATCGAGCAGGAAGTATGGTATTAGAAGAAGGCGATAAATTATTCCAATATACAGATGGAGTAACAGAAGCAACAAATCGTAATAATGAACTTTATGGAATGGAACGTTTGGGTAATGTCTTAAATAAAAATTGCGAAAAAACACCATCTGAAATATTAGAAATGGTAAAAGAAGATATTGATATGTTTGTAGGAGAAGCAGACCAATTTGATGATATTACAATGCTTTGTTTAGAATATAAAACAAAGATGACAGAACTATAAAAGAGTATTTTATGGAAGCCACCACTTCTACAAGTGGTGGTAGTTCATACCTTAAAAAGTTCTGTTATTTCATAAGGATTTTTTACACTAATTGTTGCATTGGTAGTTTCTGCATCATCAGGCTGAAATAATACAACAAGTAATAAAAGGACAATAATACATAAAACAACAACTGTGGCATAGAAAAGAATATCTTTTAGTTTAATAACAACAATTTTCGTTTTGGAGCTCATAATTTCACCTCTTTATAAGTATTAATTATAGTATTATTTTGTTTTTAGGGGATAGAAGTCTGCTATGTAATTTGTATATTATATGAGAAAGAGATTGGGAATATTCTTTTGGTTTGATTTGTGATGTTTCAAAAGATAAAAAAATACATTTTTTTCAAAAAAGTTGTTGACAGAATAACAACTTTGATGTATTATATATTTTGTGTTCAGCAGAACGCATATACATATGCGATAGTGGCGTAGTTGGTAACGCGCGACCTTGCCAAGGTCGAGACCGCGGGTTCGAGCCCCGTCTATCGCTCTTGAGAACAAGAGAGTTTTCAAATTACAAATTTATATTTCGCGATAGTGGCGTAGTTGGTAACGCGCGACCTTGCCAAGGTCGAGACCGCGGGTTCGAGCCCCGTCTATCGCTCT
>JAFWXB010000049.1 GCA_017523185.1 Lachnospiraceae bacterium
AAATATCCATTACCATTGTATTAAGCATATATTCAATACCAAGGTCTTTTACTTTTTCAATAAATCTGCCTGCATATTCAGGACCTGTTAATTCTTCTTTAAATGTATGAAGACCAAATCCGTTGTGAATACACTGATTTAAGATACCACCAAGTTCTTTATCTCTTTCTAATACTAAAATACTGTCAATTCCATTTTCTTTTGCAGAAGCTGCAGCAGCAAGACCAGCAGGACCGCCTCCTACAATTACGATATCATATGATTTCATGTATGTGTGCCTCCTCTTTCCTATAGACGATCTTTATTAATTCCAACAATAATCTTAGAGTCTCCACCTGTCTTAGTGATTTCTGACATATCAACTCCGAGTTCTCTTGCTAAAATTTCCATTGTTCTTGGAGAACAGAAACCTGCCTGACAACGTCCCATACCTGCTCTTGTTCTGCGTTTTACTCCATCTAAGGATTTTGCTCCAAGAGGACGTTTGATAGCATCTACGATTTCACCTTCTGTAATCATTTCACAACGGCAGATGATGTTACCATATGCAGGGTTTTCTTTGATAAGAGCTTTTCTTTCTTCCATAGAAAGTTCTTCCGGATTGAGAACACCTTTTCTTGTTGCGATAAAGTTTTCTTTTTCTTCTAATCCCATTAAGTCTTTTAAGATATTTGCTACCATTTCACCAATAGCAGGAGCACTTGTAAGACCAGGAGATTCGATACCTGCACAATCAATAAATCCTTTGCAATCTGCTAATTCTTCGATAATAAATTCGTGATTATCTTCGTGTGCACGTAATCCTGCGAAAGATGTGATAACCTGACGCATTGGAATATTTTTTACGTTTTCGCTTGCTTTTGTGATAACTTCGTTTAATCCGGCTGCTGTTGTATTTACACCTTCTTTATCTTCAATGTCAATCGCTGTAGGACCAACTAATAAGTTGCCATGTACGGTAGGTGTAACAAGGATACCTTTACCGAATTTGCCAGGAAGTGCAAAAATAGTTTTGCTTACATGCTGACCTGCTGTTTTATCTAATAAGCAGTAATCTCCACGTCTTGGAGTGATATGGATTTTCTTTTCGCTAACCATATTGTGGAACTTGTCTGCATATACACCGGCTGCGTTAACTACATATTTCGCTTCGTATACACCGTTATTGGTCTGAAGTTCAAAATGGTCGTCTACTTTCTTGATATCTGTAACTTCTGTATTAAATTTGAATTCTACACCATTCACATTTGCATTTTCAGCTAAAGCAATATTTAAATTGAATGGACATACAATACCGCCTGTTGGAGCGTATAATGCAGCCACTACTTCTTCTGAAATGTTTGGTTCGATTTCTAAAACTTCTTCTTTAGAAATAATGCGTAAATCTTTTACACCATTCTTTACGCCTCTTTCATATAATGCCTGAAGATTTGGCATATCTTCTTCTGCACGACAAATAACGAGAGAACCGTTTCTCTTAAATGGGAAATCAAGTTCTTTGGAAAGTTCTTCCATCATTTCGTTACCGCGCACATTTAATTTTGCCATCAAAGAGCCATTTGCAACATCATAGCCTGCATGTACAATGGCACTGTTTGCTTTGGATGTACCACAACAAACATCTTCTTCTTTTTCTAAAACACAAACATTCACGTTGTAACGAGATAATTCTCTTGCAGAAGCAGCACCTGATACACCACTTCCGATAATAATTACGTCATACATTTTGATTCATTCCTTTCTTTTAAGTATAAGAAATACTAGTGTTGGTGAACTGCCCTAAAAAACAGGCTTCCTGTTTACTTGTTTTTGTTTTCATATCTCCCCAAAGAAAACAAACAAATAAGCAAGCATAAATTCGGGATGTTCAACCCTATAAAATGCTACTGTAAAACAGTAACATAAAATCCCTTGTCCTAAAAATACAACTTTTTATAAACGTAACAAACCAAGTCAGACTTATGTATGATACATATCGTCCGACTTAGTGTTAAATTTCAAACTTTTTATACTTTCAAACTACAATACCATCTGAAAACTTTCTCTCAAATCTTGGTATGATTTTTGAAACAATAAGTTTCTAATGCGAAATCTTGCAGATTTATCATAAATCTTAACCAAAAATTGCTCCGTATAATAATACAGCTACGATAGCACCAATCAATGGTCCAACGATAGTAACAAGACCATATCCCCAGTTAGAATCACCTTTACCCTGAATTGGTAATACAGTGTGAGCAAGACGAGGGCCAAGGTCACGAGCTGGATTTAATGCATATCCTGTTAAACCACCGAGTGACATACCGATAGATACGATGATACCGAATACGATAAATTTATCTAAACCTGGTGCAAGGTTTGGAATCTGTGCAATACCTTTAATAGCAAATACTAAAACGAAAGTTCCAACAGCTTCACTTAAAATGTTAAGTGGAAGATTCTTTACAGAAGGACCTGTAGAGAATACACCAAGTTTTGCACCCGGGTCAGGAGTTGCATCAAACTGATCTTTAAATAATACATAAACGATACAAGCACCTACAAACGCACCTGCAAACTGTGCGATAACATATCCAGGAACCATAGCCCAATCAAAACTTCCGTCTACTGCTAATGCAATAGTAAGCGCCGGGTTAAAGGATGCACCGGATGCTGCGCCAAAGATACAAGCAGGAATCATAACGGCAAGACCCCAAGCCAATGTAATCTGAATTGAGCCTGCA
>JAFWXB010000050.1 GCA_017523185.1 Lachnospiraceae bacterium
TATGATATATATTATATTAAGAGATATGCCTGTATAAAATATATAATATATTTATGATTTTAGTGATGTGGGGATTGTGTGATTGGTCAGTTTAAAATGCTGTGTATGTGTTTTACAGCAATAATAAAAGAATATCAAAATACATGAGAAATTATAACTTTAGGAGGTATGAACTATGGGAATTGATTTTGGTAAAGTAAAAGACACGATTTTAGGTGCAGGAAAAGATGTAGAAAGCATGGCAAAGAATGCATCTGCGATTGCAAAATTAAAATATGATATTCGTGTAAAAGAAGATTTTTTAGAAAAACAGTATGCACTTTTGGGAAAAGCGTATTATGAGGCTCATAAGGGCGAAGAAGTAGAAGAAATGGATTATTTTGAACCGATTGCAGAAGCAGAAGAAGAAATTATAAGATTAAATGATGAACTTTTATCTGCACAGGGAGCAGTGATTTGTCCTTCTTGTGGTGAAAAACAGACAGATAAGCATGCATTTTGTTCTAGTTGTGGTACGCAGTTAAAAAAAGAAGAACCGGAAGTTGTAGCAGAAGTCATGAATGATGAAGATGTAGAAGTGATTGTTTCTGAAGTAGTAGTAGAAGAATCTGATGTCGAAGAAGCAGAAACCGTAGAAGAAGTTGTGGAAGCAGTAGAAGAAGCAATTGATGAAGAAAAAATTGCAGAATAGTTTTATATAAATAAAGTCTATTGTTGTGAAATATCGGTAAATAGAAGTGATATCACGAGGAAAAGCTCGTCTTTTAATGGGAAGATGAGCTTTTTTTATATTTTGTGTAAAAAATAGTAGAAAATGACAAAAAATAAAGTAAAATAAGATAAGAAAGATTCATGAGAATAAAAAATACTCATGAAAAAAGAAAGTGAGGATATATCTATGAGTAAAGGAAAATATTATATTACAACAGCCATTGCTTATACATCAGGGAAACCACATATTGGAAATACCTATGAAATTATCTTAGCAGATGCGATTGCAAGATATAAACGTGCAGAAGGCTATGATGTGTATTTTCAGACAGGAACTGACGAACATGGTCAGAAAATTCAGGAAAAAGCAGAAGCAGTAGGAATTACACCAAAGGCTTATGTTGATGAAGTTGCAGGTGAAGTAAAACGCATTTGGGACTTGTTAAATTCATCTTATGATAATTTTGTGCGCACAACAGATGATGACCATGAAAAATGCGTAAAGAAAATCTTTAAAAAATTATATGATAAAGGTGATATCTATAAAAGTTCTTATGAAGGACTTTATTGTACACCTTGTGAATCTTTTTGGACAGAATCACAGCTTGATGATGGAAAATGCCCTGACTGTGGTCGTGAAGTAAAACCGGCAAAAGAAGAAGCATATTTCTTTAAAATGAGTAAATATGCAGACCGACTAATTGAACACATCAATACACATCCGGATTTTATTCAACCGGTATCTCGTAAAAATGAAATGATGAATAATTTCTTACTTCCGGGACTTACAGACCTTTGTGTATCTCGTACTTCGTTTTCATGGGGGATTCCTGTAGATTTTGACCCAAAACACGTTGTTTATGTGTGGTTAGATGCACTTACAAACTATATTACAAAGATTGGTTATGATCCGGACGGCTCAAATGAAATGTTTGCAAAGAACTGGCCGGCAGATTTGCATTTGATTGGAAAAGATATTGTACGTTTTCATACAATTTATTGGCCGATTTTCTTAATGGCACTTGATTTACCACTTCCAAAACAGGTATTTGGACATCCATGGTTATTACAGGGTGGAGATAAAATGAGTAAATCCAAAGGAAATGTTATTTATGCTGATGATATGGTATCTTTATTTGGTGTAGATGCAACTCGTTACTTTGTATTACACGAAATGCCTTTTGAAAATGATGGTATTATTACATGGGATTTAGTAATTGAACGTTTTAACTCTGACCTTGCAAATATCTTAGGAAATCTTGTAAATCGTACGGTTTCTATGAGTAATAAATATTTTGGTGGAATTGTAACTTCTACAGGTGTAACAGCAGATGTAGATGCAGATTTAAAAGCCGTTGTAACCGGTACAAGAGCAAAAGTTGCAGAAAAAATGGAAAAACTTCGTGTAGCTGATGCAATTTCAGAAGTATTTGCATTATTCCGTCGTTGTAATAAATATATTGATGAAACAACACCTTGGGTACTTGCAAAAGATGAAGCACAAAAAGACAGACTTTCAGAAGTGCTTTATAATTTAACAGAAGCTATTACCGTTGGAGCAGGATTACTTCACAGCTTTTTACCACAGACAGCAGAACGTATTGTGGAACAGCTTAATACAAATTTAAGAGCATTTGAAGATTTAGATAAATTTGGTTTATATGAAAGTGGAAATAAAGTAGTGGAAAAACCGGAAATTTTATTTGCTCGTCTTGATGCAAAAGAAGTGCTTCCAAAGGTAGAAGCAATTCAGGTAGCTCAAAAAGCAGAATATGAAGCAGAACAGGCTCGTTTAAATGGTGGAAATGCAGAACAGATAGAAAAAATTGCAGAAATAGAAGAAACAATTATTGATATTGAACCAAAAGAAGAAATTACCTATGATGATTTTATGAAAATGCAATTCCAAGTAGGCGAAATTATTGCTTGTGAAGCAGTTCCAAAATCTAAAAAATTGCTTTGTTCTCAAGTAAAAGTCGGAAGTCAGGTAAAACAGATTGTTTCCGGTATTCGCAAAGATTATACCCCGGAAGAAATGGTTGGTAAAAAAGTAATGGTATTAGTAAACTTAAAACCTGCAAAATTAGCTGGTGTAATGTCAGAAGGTATGCTTCTTTGTGCAGAAGACGAAAATGGAGCATTAGCACTTATGACACCGGAAAAACCAATGCCAAGTGGAGCAGAAATTGCATAAAACCTAACAATGGGAGGAAAATACATGGAATTTTTCGATATTGTAGATGAAAATGGAATACCAACAGGTAACATTGTAGAAAGAACAAAAGCACATAAAATAGGTGCAAGACATAGAACTGCTCATGTGTGGATTGTACGAAAACGCAATGAAAAAGTCGAAATTTTATTGCAAAAACGTAGTCAAAATAAAGATTCTTTTCCAGGCTGTTACGATATTTCAAGTGCAGGACATATTCCACAAGGTGTAGATTTTATTCCATCTGCTTTGCGTGAGTTAGAAGAAGAACTTGGTATTTGTATTGCAGGAAATGAGTTAATTGATTGTGGGATTCACCGTAAATTTATTCGTATGAAGTTTCACGACCATGAATTTGTGGATAATCAGATTAGTCGTGTATTTTTATTATGGAAAGATATCGAAGTAGAAGATATAACCGTTCAGCAGGAAGAAATCGAAAGTGTAAAATGGTTTGATTTTGAGGAATGTAAACGAGTAGTAAAAGAAAATACCATTCCACATTGTATGGATTTGGAAGAATTAGAATTGTTAGAGGAGCATATGGAATGATTTTTGAAACACATGCACATTATGATGACAGACGTTTTGATGAAGACAGAGATATGCTTTTAAAAGGAATGAAAGAAAACGGAATTGGTAATATTATCAATTCCGGTGCTTCTGTGGACTCTACAAGAATGACAATTGCACTTGCAAAGACATATCCGAATGTTTATGCAGCAGTAGGTGTTCACCCAAGTGAAATAGAGGAAATGAATGATGCCTTTTTGGATTGGATGAAAGAACAGGCAAAATGGGAGAAAACAGTTGCGATTGGAGAAATCGGACTTGATTACTATTGGGAAAAAGATAAAGAAGCACAAGAAAATCAAAGATATTGGTTTGCTCGCCAATTACAGCTTGCAAAACAAGTGAATTTGCCTGTGATTGTTCATTCACGAGATGCAGCAGAAGATACTATGCAAGTTATGAAAGAAAATGGTGCTTCTGAAATTCAGGGTGTCATTCATTGTTATTCCTATTCTAAACAAATGGCACTAGAATTTATTAAGATGGGCTATTATATTGGAGTTGGTGGTGTTATTACGTTTAAAAATGCCAAAAAACTGGTAGAAACCGTAGAAGCAATTCCGTTAGAACGTATTTTGATAGAAACGGATTGTCCGTATTTGGCACCGGTGCCAAACAGAGGAAAGCGGAATAATTCCGGCAATTTGCATTATGTTGCAGAAGAAATTGCAGCATTAAAAGGAGTGTCTGTAGAGGAAGTTATTCGTGTAACAGAAGAAAATGCAAAGAAATTATACCGTATCAAAGAATAATGTGAAAATTAAAAATTTTCACGTTTTTATTTAAGCAGCAGCACAAGCGATGCTTGCGCTATATAGGAAGAATAGGAGTAAAATATGGCGACATTAGGAAATCCAAAAGAAACGATTGCAATTTTAAATAAATATCAGTTTGTATTTCAAAAGCGCTTTGGTCAGAACTTTTTAATTGATACGCATGTTTTAGAGAAAATTATACGTGCGGCAGACATTACAAAAGAAGACATGGTATTGGAAATTGGACCTGGTATCGGTACAATGACACAGTATCTTTGTGAACACGCAAGAGAAGTGGTAGCGGTTGAAATTGATAAAAATCTGATTCCTATTTTGACAGAAGATACGCTTGCTGCGTATGACAATGTAACGGTTATCAATGAAGATATTTTACAGGTAGATATTGCAAAGCTCGTTGCAGAACGCAACGGAGGCAGACCAATTAAAGTAGTGGCAAATTTGCCATATTATATTACAACACCGATTATTATGGGTTTATTTGAGGCCAATGTACCGCTTGAAAACATTACGGTTATGGTGCAAAAAGAAGTAGCAGACCGTATGCAGGCAGGCCCTGGTACAAAAGACTATGGTGCGCTTTCGTTAGCGGTGCAGTATTATGCTGACCCGTATATTGTAGCAAATGTACCGCCAAACTGTTTTATGCCAAGACCAAATGTTGGCTCGGCAGTTATTCGTCTGACGTTGCATGAAGAAAAACCGGTACAGGTAAAAAATGAGAAACTGTTATTTGATATTATCCACGCATCGTTTAATCAGCGCAGAAAAACACTTGTAAACGGACTGACAAACGCGGCCGGCTTATCCTTTTCCAAAGACGAAATCACACAGGCAATTGAACACTGTGGTTTTATACCAACGATACGTGGAGAAGCATTGACGCTTGCACAGTTTGCA
>JAFWXB010000051.1 GCA_017523185.1 Lachnospiraceae bacterium
CTACACATTTCACGTTCGATGCTCTTCCGATCTATATTCAAGTTCTTACACCGATGCGAAAAGGGTTGCTTGGTGTAGAACGATTAAATCCCATTTTGCAAATGTATCTAAATCCGGAAAGTCCTTCCAAATGTGAAAAAGAACATAATGGACGTATTTTCCGAGAGGGTGATAAAGTTATGCAAATCAAAAATAACTATCAGTTAGAATGGGAAATTCGAACAAAATATGGTCTTTGTGTAGATAAAGGAACCGGTATTTTTAATGGTGATATGGGAATTATTGAAGAAATTAATACGTTTGCAGAAACAATGACAATTTCTTTTGATGAAGGAAGAATGGTAGAGTATCCATTTAAACAATTAGAAGAATTAGAACACGCATATGCGATTACGATTCACAAATCGCAAGGTTCAGAATATCCGGCAGTTGTTATGCCAATGTTTCAAGGACCTCGTATGTTAATGAATCGAAATTTATTATATACAGGTGTTACACGAGCAAAAAAATGTGTTACGATTGTAGGCGATGATAATGTATTTTTTCAAATGATACAAAATAATTCACAATTAAAGCGTTATAGTGGGTTAAAAGACCGTTTGCAAGAAGAAGGAATATAATATGATTAGAATTTTACAAGAACAAGAGCTTATTCATGCAGCAGGATTATCCAGATTTGTTTTTGATAACTGTTTGCGATATCGAATGGAATTTCCACAGACAATTCCATATGTAGAAGATTATTTAAAAGAATCAAATTTAAAATATATGTGTCAGGAAGGTAAGCTGACTATTTGGGGAGTTTTTGAACGTCGATATGAAAAAATGGGACTAGAAGAAGCAACTGTTCATACAGATAGAGAAGGTCGTATATATCGTGAAGAATTATTAGGTGTATCAGCAATGCAATCAGATGGAATGATTACGATGCTTTATATTTTGCCACAATATCAAAGTAAACGATATGCTACAGAATTGATGAATACAATGAAACAATATGCAAAACAAGTATATGGTTTGGAGCGTATTACAGTAAATGCAAATCCGGCTTGGACATATATGTATTTTTTAAAACATGGATTTTCTGTAATAGGAGATATAAATGATATGCATAGACCATTTATTTCTATGCAGGCAGGTACAAATGATGTATTTTTATATCAAAAAAGAAATGTATCCGGAAAAATAATTGCATTAGCAATTGTAGGTAGTTTTTTATTTGCCACAGTAGCAGGAGGTATTTTTATGATAGGATATTTGTTTTAAAATAATAAATTTCTATCCATTTGATAATTATAATTCTTATGTACAAGAGTATAATATTAGTTTGATAAATAATGTGAGTTCGATAACTGATTTAAAACATATATTTCATTATCAAAGTAGAACTTTTGATAGATATTTTATGTTTTTTTTTATAATTCTAATAAAATATTTTGGAATATCGAACTTATGTGAAATAAGCAAAATGAAATAAAAATTACGTATTTTCTAAAAAATAGCAGGATTAAGTGGTTTTTTGATATAATCATGTATTATTTTTATATCATTTATCAGGTAGAGAAAATAACTTCTCTACCTGATAAATTTATGTAACATTAGTTATCAAATTGCTATATGTTTATCAATACGATTGCGTTATTTACTGCAATTTTGAACGAAACTTATTTGTAATTGCAATAATGCGTTTATCAGCAACAAATTGTTTTAATGTATTTTCATCAATTTCCACACGATTATCCATTGTTTTCATAAGGTCTATAATTTGAATCCTTCTACCTACATTTGGTTCACTTAAATCATAGAAATTGTTATCGGATAAGCGTAAAATAAGAGGTTTCATATAATCGGTTGGGTTTTCTACAAGTACAACGGCTTTTTCTTTTGTCGATAAATCCACGCTGGCACCAGCCGGAATAATATGAATACATTGAGCAAGTATGGAAACAATTTCTTCATTATATTTTTCCGGTGAATTTTCTAAATATTTCATAGCCATAATTTCAGATTCAGGTTCATGTCCAATACTCATAGCTGTTCGATAATCAAAAGTTTCTGCTACTTTTAAAATTTGAGAAAGTTTTAAAAATTCTTCTGAAATATATTCAAAGCGTTTTTCTAAATTATCAGAATAAATATAATATTCCATGATAGAAAATGCATTTTTCATAAAATCAAATTCATTTTGATATTGACGAAGATAAGTTAAACCTCTTTCTAATGCTGTTTGAATGGTGTTAGAATCATCTTCTGTTAAATTCAGACCTTTTTCTAAAATTGGGCGAGGTACAAATCGATAACCAAAATCACAAAGAAAAGCAGAAGCAATCAAAGCACGTTTGTTGATATTGGTCATAGGAACGTGTTGTGAAATCAAAGCAGTTAGAATGGCTGTACTAATAGCATGTTTATATATAAAATCATCTGCACTTCTTAAATTTTGATTAAAGTTTAATCTTTGATTAAAAATACCATAACGGGAAATTGTATCATCAATCAGTTCTGTTGTAATTGGAATTGGTGCTTGTTTATAAATTTTATCAAAGATTTCTTTTAATTTGAACATATAAACCGTTTGTGTTTGTTCAAAGTCTAAATCTTCTTTTGTAAATGGTGGTACAGGTTCTGCCGGCTCTAAAATATAAATTCCAATCAATCCAAAATTACGAATACTTGTAATTGCAGGTAATGTAATTCTTGAGTTACGCTCATATAAAAGAACGCCATTTCTATTATAAATTGGTTTTGCTAAACGCATACCTGGTTTTAAATCTTGTGAACGAACGAATTTCATGGTAAGTCCTCCTTTGAAAATACAATTCGGAAAATGTTATTGGTATTTGGGAACCCATTGCATTATTTTTGAATCAATATTAGTTTCGTAAATGTACGGAATCAGTTACAAACATTTTCCTTTAATAATAATATACCACAAATTAAAAATTTTGTAAAAAACTTATGAATAAAAAGGAAAATACATTGCTTTTCTGTATAAAATGTGTTAATATGAGTTCGTTAAAAAATTAACGTATATTATTTTTGATAAAAATAACATAGAAAACATGAAGGAGATGCAAAGAAATGGCAAACAAAGTTGTTTTAGCAGGCGCTTGTCGTACTGCAATCGGTAAAATGGGTGGAGCATTAAGCAACATTCCAGCAGCTGAATTAGGTGCAGTTGTAATTAAAGAAGCTTTAAACAGAGCTGGAGTAAAACCAGAACAGGTTGATGAAGTATTAATGGGTTGTGTAATTCAGGCTGCACAGGGTCAGAATGTTGCACGTCAGGCTTCTATCAAAGCAGGTTTACCAATTGAAGTACCAGCAGTTACATTAAACGTAGTATGTGGTTCTGGTCTTAAATGTGTAAACGAAGCAGCTACACTTATTATGTCTGGACAAGCTGATATCGTAGTAGCAGGTGGTATGGAAAATATGTCTATGGCTCCATATGCTATGACAAAAGCTCGTTTTGGTTACCGTATGAACAACGCAACAATCATCGATACTATGGTAAATGATGCATTAACAGATGCTTTCAATCACTACCACATGATGATTACTGCTGAAAATGTATGTGATAAATATGGCATTACAAGAGAAGAATTAGATGAATTTGCAGTAAACAGCCAGAATAAATGTGAAAAAGCTATCGCAGAAGGCAAATTCAAAGATGAAATCGTTCCGGTTCCGGTTAAAGTGAAAAAAGACATTGTTGATTTCGTAACAGATGAAGGACCACGTGCTGGCACAACAATTGAATCTCTTGCAAAATTAAGATGCTGTTCAGGAAAAGCTGATGGACTTATCACAGCAGGTAACGCTTCCGGTATTAATGATGGTGCTGCAGCAATCGTTGTTATGAGCGAAGAAAAAGCAAAAGAACTTGGTGTTACACCAATGGCTACATGGGTAGCAGGTGCTCTTGGTGGTGTTGAACCTGAAATCATGGGTGTTGGACCGGTTGCATCTACAAGAAAAGTATTTGAAAGAACAGGACTTACAATTGACGATATCGATTTAGTAGAAGCTAACGAAGCATTTGCAGCTCAGTCAATCGCAGTAGCAAGAGACTTAAACTTTGATATGTCTAAAGTAAATGTAAATGGTGGTGCAATTGCACTTGGACATCCGGTAGGAGCTTCAGGATGCCGTATCCTTGTTACATTATTACATGAAATGGCAAAACGTGAAGATGCAAAACGTGGTCTTGCTACACTTTGTATCGGTGGTGGAATGGGATGTTCTACAATCGTTGAAAAATACGAAGCATAATTATTATACATAATAACTGACAATTAAAAACTGGCAGGATAGTGTGGTATCCTGTCAGTTTCCATTGAGAATAATAGAAAATTTGGAGGATATAACAATGAAAGTTGGAGTAATTGGCGCTGGAACAATGGGACAGGGAATTGCAAAAGCATTCGCTCAGGTAGAAGGATATGAAGTAGCTCTTTGCGATATCAAACAGGAATGGGCTGATAATGGCAAAGCAAAAATCGAAAAAGGATACAGCAAACTTGTAGC
>JAFWXB010000007.1 GCA_017523185.1 Lachnospiraceae bacterium
TAGCTGTATTTGATACTGCTTTCCATCAGACAATGCCAAAAACAGCTTATTTATATGGTATTCCTCATGAATATTATGACAAGTATAAGATTAGAAGATATGGTTTCCATGGAACAAGCCATAGCTTTGTATCTAAGAGAGCAATTGATATTGCAGGTCTTGACAAAAACAATTCTAAAGTAATCGTTTGTCATCTTGGTAATGGTGCAAGTATTACTGCTGTTAAGAATGGCGAATCTGTAGATACTTCTATGGGTCTTACTCCATTAGAAGGACTTATTATGGGAACTCGTTCCGGTGACGTTGACCCATCTATTTTAGATTTCATCGCACAAAAAGAAAACTTAACACTTTCTGAAGTTATGAACGTATTAAATAAAAAATCAGGTGTAGAAGGCGTATCCGGTGTATCTAGTGACTTCCGTGACCTTGCAGCAGCAGCAAAAGAAGGTAATGCAAGAGCAAGACTTGCAATTGATGCATTTGCTTATCGTGTAGTAAAATATATTGGTGCTTATGCAGCAGCTATGAATGGTGTTGATGTTATCTGCTTTACAGCAGGACTTGGTGAAAATGATGCTACAACAAGAGCAAAAATTATGTCAAGTTTAACATATCTTGGAATTACTGTAGATGAAGAAGCAAATGGTAATGCTCGTGGAAAAGAAGCTGTTATTTCAACTGCTGATTCTAAAGTTACTTGTCTTGCAATTCCTACAAATGAAGAACTCGCAATTTGTAGAGAAACAGTTGCACTTGTATAAGCGATGTCTTAGCTGATAAGTGGGTATTAATTTTTGATTAAATAATGCAGAAATGCCGAAAGTGTAGGAATTTTTTGGTATTTCTGCATTTATTATGAGGATACAAATATAACAAAATATATGTTGTATAGTATTCTAATTTGTAGGATAAGAATATTAGCCTAAATATAGAATTTTAATTTGCATATTGTATAGAAAAGGTTATTATAATTTGTATTAATTTATTTAAAAATTGGATAAATATGGTTTGAATTATTATTTATAGTTATAAATAGAATATAATAGAAAAATATACCAAATTTCGATTTTTTATAAAAGTTTTAGTTGACAAAGTAATATTTGATATGTATAATTGGTAAAGTGTGAATAGGAGAGCGAAATGATTATCGATATTTCAAACATTGTAAAATCCATAAATAAAGAGATTACAAAAGAAATTGTCATAGACATGACATTATTTGAATCGAGATTAGGAATATTTCCTATTCTGAAAAAGTATCCGGTAGAACTTCAAATTGCAAATCGTGAAAATAAGCTATTACTTATATCAGGAAATGTAAAGATTGAAGTGGGAATACCGTGTGGACGTTGTTTGGAA
The DNA here is from genome assembly GCA_017523185.1 of Lachnospiraceae bacterium. The sequence continues at coordinate 1,363 of JAFWXB010000007.1, forward strand.
GAAGTTCCAACACAAATCTGTTTTGACATTAACAAAGAACTGAGAATAGATACAGGTTCGCTTGTTGATGAAGAAATGGAGGAAACAGACTACCTGATTGGATTTGAACTGGACGTAGATAAACTTGTCTACGCCGAAATTTTGGTGAACTGGCCGATGAAAGTTCTGTGCAAGGACGATTGCGAAGGAATTTGCAAAGTTTGTGGGACGAACTTGAATAAGGGAGCCTGCAATTGCCAGAGAACAGAACTGGATCCAAGAATGGCAGCAATCCAAGATATTTTTAACAAGTTTAAGGAGGTGTAAACAAATGTCAATTTGTCCAAAGAATAAATCTTCTAAAGGAAGACGTGATAAAAGACGTGCAAACTGGAAAATGACTGCTCCAACATTAGTAAAATGCAGCAAATGTGGCGAATTAATGATGCCTCACAGAGTTTGCAAAAGCTGTGGAAGTTACAATAAGAAAGAAATTATTGCACAGGACTAATAAGAATTTGGAAAATCAAGCGTTTCAGCAAATGGAACACTTGATTTTTTTATTTTGTAAAACTTAAATTTATAAAATGTAAAATAGAAAGTCAAATAATATACGTTTGCAGATAACAGAAGAATTTTAACGAATTAAATAAGTTTGCTACTTCAAAGGCATAGAGCGTTAGGTGATAAATAAGAGGGCTTATGTCTATTTGCTTATAAGCAAGTAGTAGAAGTCAATTGGGAATATCTGTTCGACATCAAATTTACATTAAAATAAAGCGAAAATAATACAATTATATGAAAGAAGTTGTAATTTAAAATGTAATTTAATGATTTTTTATGAAATTTTCATAAAAAACAACAAAAAAATAAAAAAAGTACATTGAAAATTTCCAAAAATTCGTTGATTTATAGAATGACTTATAGTATATTTTGTTGTAGATGTATAAGGAGGAGGAAATATGCCAGAAATAACAAAGGTTGCTCTTGATGCAATGGGTGGGGATAATGCTCCTGTTGAAATTGTAAAAGGTGCAATTGATGCAGTTTCTTCAAGAACGGATATTAAGGTGTTTTTAATTGGACAAGAAGATATCGTAAAAGAAGAACTGGAAAAATATTCTTATCCAAAAAATCAAATAGAAGTGATTCATGCTCCGGAAGTGATTGAGACAGCAGAGCCACCCGTTGTGGCAATTCGTAAGAAAAAACAGTCATCAATTGTAATTGGTATGAATATGGTAAAACAAAAGGAAGCAGATGCCTTTGTTTCAGCAGGAAGTTCAGGTGCAATTCTTGTAGGTGGACAAGTTATTGTAGGTAGAATTGCTGGAATTAAAAGGCCACCATTAGCGCCTATTATTCCAACAGAAACAGGTATGTCACTTCTTATCGACTGTGGTGCAAATGTAGATGCAAGAGCAGATAATCTTGTGCAGTTTGCTCAAATCGGCTCTATTTATATGGAACATGTTATCGGTGTGAAAAATCCACGTGTTGCAATTGTAAATATTGGGGCTGAAGAAGAAAAAGGTAATGCTTTAGTAAAGGAAACCATTCCTTTATTAAAAGAATGTAAAGGAATTAATTTTGTTGGTTGTATTGAGGCAAGAGAAATTCCAAAAGGTGGAGCAGATGTTATTGTGTGTGAAGCTTTTGTAGGAAATGTAATTTTAAAACTTTATGAGGGACTTGCATCAACACTTGTTGGTATTATAAAAAAGGGATTGATGAGTACACTAAAAAGTAAAATTGGTGCATTGTTAGCTTTACCGGCATTAAAGAGTACCTTAAAAAGTTTTGATGCGTCGCAGTATGGTGGTGCACCA
>JAFWXB010000052.1 GCA_017523185.1 Lachnospiraceae bacterium
GCCTTATTACGAATTAAAGCCGGCTTGTCAGATGTTGCAACAATAACTACGGAACGTGCCATACCTTCCGGTCCTAAATCTCGTTCAATAAACTCTCGCACTTCACGTCCTCGTTCTCCGATAAGTGCAATAATATTGATATCTGCCTTTGTATTTCTTGCAAACATACCAAGTAAGGTACTCTTTCCTACACCGGAACCTGCAAAAATACCAATACGCTGTCCTTTTCCAACAGTAATAAGCCCATCTACGGCTTTTACCCCAAGTGGAAGGACTTCACTTATAATTTCTCTTGCCATTGGGTCAGGAGGCATTGCTTCTACCGGATAATGAAGTGGAAGATTTAATACTTCAATATCTGTTGGTCTTCCAATTCCATCTAACGTATGTCCAAGCAGTTCAGCACCTACAGGAACAGTTAATGGTTTTCCTGTATTTTCTACAACACAGCCTACGCCTACACCTTCTACATTGTCAAAAGGCATCAAAATCAAACGTGAATCTTGAAAACCTACAACTTCCGCCATGACATAATCGCCTAATTCTTTATCCAAATAAATCCTACACAAATCTTTTAGTCTTGCTTGTGGTCCAATGGATTCAATTGTCAGACCTACCACTTTGGAAACTTTTCCGTAACTTTTATAAAATTGTCTATCTAAAAGTTGTAAATATTTTCTAGCCTCTTTTACCATTGTTTATCTCCAACTATATTACCATTTATTCAAAGTCAGAAAAACTAAAAAACTTCTTTTTCTTAATATAAATTGTTTGATACAAAAATTTGCCACTCTATTATCCCTACTATCCACATAATGATTTGATATCTTTGATAAGATTGGAAAGTTGTGTATCAATACCACAATCAAAAATACCAAAATCTGTTTCTATAATACAAGATTCCGATTCTAATTTCATATCATTTACCACATCAATTGTAATATCGTTTCCTACTTTTTCTTTGATATCCGGAATATGTTCCTCAATAAATTTATGATTTTCATTAGAAACACGAATACGAAACTCTTTTCCTGTTTCTACATACAACAATGTATTGTGAATTAACGAAAGTAAAATTTCTTTTTTATTGTCATATTGAATGTGAAACACTTTATTAAATACAGCAATAACTGCATCTACAATGTCATTCTCCATTGTCATTTGCTTTTCGTTATATGTATCTTCAATTTGCTGTACTTGTGCCTGATATTCAGCTTCTAAACGCTCTAATTGATTTTCTAACTCAATTTGGCTTTGTGCGGTGCCTTCTTCATATCCACGTTGCTTTTGCTGTTCATAAAGAATTTCTGCTTCTTTTTTCATTTGATTTCGAATTTTAGCTGCCTCAGTTTGTGCTGTGGCAACTAAAACATCTGCTTCTTTCTTTTCATTATCTAATATTTCTTGTGCAAGTTCTTCCGGCGTTGGGTCTGGTTCAATTTCTACAACCTCTGCCGAAAGGCCTGCTAAAAATCCATCTATAATTGCTTCGCTACCTTCTGCCTCAAAAGCACTTCCACGTTTTTCCGGTGAAATTCCATAGCGTGCATCGGAATTTATGACACGTACTTCTGTACCTTGAGTAATGACATAGCGTTGTTTTAATAAATTAGACAACGATATCATCACCTCCACCACGCGAAATAACAATTTCTGCTGCATCTTCTAATCGACGGATAACACCAACAATCTTCTGCTGTGCTTCTTCTACGTCTTTCATACGTACAGGACCCATAAATTCCATGTCTTCTTTTATCATAGCAGCAAGACGCTTTGAAAGGTTCTTAAATACAACATTCTGTACTTCTTCTGTTGTACTCTTAAGTGCAAGTTCAAGGTCTGCATTTTCAACTTCACGAAGTACACGCTGAATTGCTCTGTCGTCCAAAAGAAGAATATCTTCGAATACGAACATCTTCTTACGGATTTCATCTGCAAGTTCTGGTTCTTCAATTTCAAGAGATTCCATAATATGTTTTTCTGTACTTCTGTCTACGCTGTTTAAGATGCTTACGATAGAATCGATACCTCCAACAATTGTGTAATCCTGATTTACAAGGGATGCAAGTTTTCGTTCTAACACACGTTCTACCTCTTTAATAACATCCGGTGATGTACGGTCCATAGTTGCAATACGTCTTGCAACATCTGCCTGTTTTTCCGGTGGAAGGGCACCTAATACCAATGCTGATTGTCCTGCTGATAAGTAGGATAAAATCATAGCAATTGTCTGTGGATGTTCGTCCTGAATAAAGTTTAATAACTGGCTTGGGTCTGTCTTTCTGACAAATTCGAAAGGACGTACCTGTAAAGATGCAGTAAGTTTTGAAATAACACCTTGTGCTTCTTCTGCTCCAAGTGCTTTTTCCAGTAATTCTTTTGCGTATGCAATACCACCTTCTGCAATGTACTGCTGTGCCAAACAAACCTGATAAAA
>JAFWXB010000008.1 GCA_017523185.1 Lachnospiraceae bacterium
CATTGATGATAACACATATAATAAAATTAAGCTGACCTATGACAATGAAGAAACAGGGCAAAGAGAAGTCTATATTGCTCAAGATAGTTCGAATATCAATAAATGGGGAATTTTACAGCACTTTGATACGTTAGAAAAGGGCGAAAACGGACAAGCAAAAGCAAATGCACTACTTTCTCTATACAATAAAAAAACACGTAATTTGACGATTAGAAATGCCGTAGGAGATAATCGTGTACGTGCAGGAAGTTTAATTGTTGTAAATTTGGACCTTGGAGATGTGAAAGTAAAGAATTTTATGTTGGTAGAAAAGGTAAAGCATATTTATAAAGAGAATGAGCATTTGATGGATTTAACATTAAGAGGGTCAGAGTTTGTTGTATAAATAAACAAAAAAACGTATGAAAGAGGGTGGTTTCTTTGGCTGATACGGTGGAATTGGTAAAACTCTTAAAAAAAGTTGCAATTGAAGCAATGGAAAGCAAAAAATTAACCAATGTTGTATTTGGAAAAGTAGTATCTGTAAATCCCTTAAAAATCAATGTAGAACAGAAATTGCCATTAACAAAAGCACAACTTGTTTTAACAAGGAATGTGACAAATTATAAAATAGATGGACTTAGTATCAGTAATGCCTTAAAAAAGGGTGATGAAGTCATTCTGATTCGTCAGCAAGGTGGACAAAAATATATTGTGATAGATAGAATTGGAGAAATGTTATGATACCTTCCAATCTTGGATTTTTACAATCAGACTTTGAACAGGAAGAACAATCCGGAAAGACATATAAAATGCAATTAGAGGGAAATACAGCTCAAGGATTGACAGATGGCATAGAAGCAGTAAAACAAGCAATTTTTCGTATTTTAAATACCGAAAGATATCAATATCTTATTTATTCATGGAATTATGGTATTGAAACCTTAGACCTTTATGGACAACCGATTACCTATGTATGTCCGGAATTAGAACGAAGAATTGCAGAGGCTCTTTTGACAGATACAAGAATCACAGAAGTAACGGATTTTGAGCATGATACCAGTACAAAAGGTGTCATTCATACAACATTTGTTGTACATACGATATATGGCGATATAAAAACCGAAAAAGAGGTGAATATATAATGTACCAAGACCAAACATATGATGTCATTTTAAAACGAATGTTAGATAGAGTACCAAACAGTATAGATAAAAGAGAAAGCTCTTTGATTTGGGATACCTATAGTGCTACAGCTATCGAATTACAAATTTTGTATATTGAATTAGAAACTTTAATTGCAAATTCGTATGGAGATACTGCAGGTCGTGAATTTTTAATATTGCTATGTAAAGATAGAGGAATTGAACCGGAATCGGCAACCAATGCTATTTTATTGGGTGAATTTACACCAAAAACAATTGATGTTCTTGGAAATCGTTTCAATATTGGAGATATGAATTATATTGTAACCGAAAAGATTGCAGATGGACAATATCAAGTACAATGTGAAACAACAGGAATCATTGGAAATCAGTATTTAGGTCAGATGATTCCGATTGAATATATTAACGGATTGGAAACAGCAACTTTAACAGAGTTACTGATTCCGGGAGAAGATGAAGAAGATACCGAAGTATTGCGAAAACGCTATTTTGATTCTTTTAACGAACAAAATTTCGGAGGCAATCATGCTGATTATCTTGCAAAAGTTAGAGGTGTAGATGGTGTAGGAAATTGCAAAATAACAAGAGTATGGAATAGCGATATTTCTCCGAGTGATATGATACCTACAAATGCAGTTATAGATTGGTATGCAACAATTATAGATTCTTTGGATGAAGAGGTTGCTTTATGGCTTTCTGCAGTTTATTCAGCTTCATTAGAAAAGAAATTAACGATTGGTGGAACTGTACTTGTAACAATGGTGGATTCAGATGACTATGGAGAAGTTTCAGAAACTTTAATTAGTCGTGTACAAGAATTATTAGACCCTGAAAAAAGTGCAGGGGAAGGCTATGGATTAGCACCAATTGGACATGTCGTAAATGTAAAAAGTGCTATACCTGTAAAAATTTTTGTAACAGCAACCATTATATTTGAAAGTGGTTTTAGTTGGGAAAATCTTAGTGAAACTATTACAGAAACGATAGAACAATATTTATTTGAACTTCGAAAAGAATGGGCAGAAAGTAGTCAGTTGATTGTACGAATTAGTCAAATAGAATCAAGAATACTGGGAATTAGAGGCGTAATGGATATTTCAGATACCAAAATAAATGAAAGTACAGATAATTTTATCTTAGGAGAATACGAAATTCCAATTGTTGGAGGAGTTTCTGAATGATAAGAGAAGTAGAACTTATTGAGTATTTGCCAGAATTTATGCAGCAGTATAGAGAACCGGTTGTTGCACTTGCAGCAGAAAATCCCGAATTTGCAAATATATGGAATGCAGTTCATCATATTTTATATAATCATTTTCTTTTAACTGCAGATGAATATGGAATTTCCAGATTTGAAAAATTACTTGGTATCTATCCAAATCAGACAGACACATTAGAGATTCGTAGAACAAGAGTTAGAAATCGTTGGTTTAGTAAAATTCCTTATACTGTGAAAAGCTTAAGAGAAAAATTTGCTGAATTATTAGGTGGAGAAGACACTTTTTCTATTATATCGAATTTTGAACAAGGTTATGAGTTGTTATTGAAGGTATATGCTTTAAAAACAGATAGTATAGCACAAGAAATTACACATATATTTCAAACAATGCTTCCAACAAATATGCAAAAATATGTAATTTATAGTGTTACATATCCTTTATATATGCAGATAATCGAAAAGATAGTAGATTCTGTTTTATTAAATAAACTAAACATTTATTTAACAGAAGAAACAGAAATAAAGTTATCTATTCCATATGATTTGAGATTAAAAGAAAGTATAGATTTTATAAAAATATTAAATCAATTTTTGATATATACATCAGAACAGATAACATTTTCTCCAATGATAAATACAACAATCAATATAGATGAGCGTATGGATATAAATGATATGTCTATTCGAAATAATATGTTCATAAAAGAAAAATTGGAAGATGTTGTTGTTATATTAAATAAAGATGAATGGTATCTTGATGGTACTTTTTCTTTAGATGGTACAAAACAGTTGGATTCAAAAATAGTAATGGAGGAAATATGATGACAAATGCAATTATTACAGTTACAGCTAGAAATAAAATGCTTAGAGCAAGAGCTGGAGAGATTAATTTGCCTAAAATTGTAGGATTTGTTTTTGGAAATGGTGGTGTAGACGAAAATGGAGCAGTATTAACTCCACCGGAAGAACAAACTGCACTCAAAGGCGAGCTTTTAAGAAAAGAAATTGACAGTTATACATTTGTATCTTCAACAAAATGTATGTATGAATGTACATTACAACCAAGTGAACTTGTAGGAGAAAATATTAGTGAAATAGCACTTTATGATGAAGATGGTGACCTTGTTGCAATTAAAAACTTTATGGCAAAAGGCAAAGATTCTGATTTAGAGATGAAATTCCAAATGAATGATGAATTTTAGAATGGGGGAATAGTATGGCAAACTTTGAAATCTCTGACGAATTGGAATTTAGTGAGGAGATAAGAAAACTTGAATCTACTGACCGTGCTCATGCAGATATATTTAATGAAGTTATTGGAAAAGTATTTGAAAATACTGTTTCAAATAGAAATGCTATACAGCTTGCAGAAATTCAGACAACTACATCTAAGATTTTAAACAGAAGCAAAGAAGGTGGCTTAAGGTTTAACAAGATATTAGGTAAGAGTGAGCAGAAAACATTTTCTTGGATTGGAAAAAATTTGTTAAATACCAATCATCTTGTAGAAGAAACAATTAATGAAGTAACATTTACTCCTATAAAAGATGAAAATGGTTTTTTGGAATATATTAATGTAAATGGAACTGCTAGTAATGATGCAATTTTTCCTTTAAATGATGATTATTTTAGAGTGATTGGTGGACAAAAATATATTATAAATGGCTGTCCAACTGGTGGAGCTTCAAATACATACTGGATTCAAAGCACTGGGACAACGGCTGGACCAAGTGGAACAACAGGCGATAGTGGTAGTAATACAAGCCCTTTTTATTTTGGTACGGATGGGGCAGGAATTAAATTTGCAATAGTAATAAAAAATGGAATAACAGTTTCTAATCTTAAATTTTATCCTATGTTGCGTATGGCAGAAATAGAAGATGGTAGTTATGAACCATATTGTGGTGGTTCTCCTGTACCAAATCCGATTTATCAATCAGAACTGAAAGAAGTTGTAATCAGAGGGATTAAGACGGTTGGGAAGAATTTTTTTAATATTCATTCGGAACCAATTTACAGTAAAGGTGTTAATATAGTTGTGAATGATGAAAATATTTCTTTAATTGTAACAGGATTAAGTTTATTTGCACAAATTTATTTTGAATTTGATAAAAATTTAGCAGGGAAAACTATTGTTTTTTCGGTTGAAGATATTATTGCAAAAACAAATGCAACTATATCTTCTGATAATTGTCCGAGAATATACATGTATTATGAAGTTGATGGAAAAGAATATCACTCTTCCATTTTTTATACAAGTAGTACAAAAAATAAAGCTATCACGATTCCAAAAGAAGCTATAAACATCAGATTCGTATTGAGAGCATTTCAATCAGCAGATGGATATGCCATTGGAGATGTTATTACGTTTGTTAAACCACAAATTGAAATCGGAAGTTCGTATACTGGATATGCTCCATATCAAGAATCCATAATAGAATTTTCTTCCCCAATCACCTTGCGAGGAATTGGAGATGTGAGAGATGTGCTTGGACGAAATGAGATTGAGAGAAGTATTAAGCGAGTTGTGTTTGATGGTAATGAAAATTGGAGTTCACAATCTAGTTCATTTTTGAACAAATTAGTATTTAATACTAACATAGAATCAGTTCCAAATCGTACTACTAATAGTGTAGGTAGTGGATTGTGTAATTATTTCAAATGGAATAATGCAGCTAATGATGTAGCAAATACTGTTAGATTTACGAATGGTTCTACTAACACAATTTGGTTTTACCCATCAAGTTTCAAAACTATTGACGAATGGAAATCATGGCTTACTGAAAAATATGAAAGTGGAAATCCTGTAACTTTAGATTATGTCTTAGCAGAATCCGAATACGAAGAATTACCTATCGTAGACAAAATAGCCTTAAATTCTCTCGAAACATTCGATAATGTTACATACATAACAGTTGATTCAGAAATAGAGCCTGATACAGAGGTAGATTTTGGCACATCTAAAAATAGTGCGTATACCTTGCAAGGATTGAATATTGCCGAAAGAACGGAGTTGTATGCAAAGAATATTGTCAATGGAAATGAGGTGGAATATTAATGAATGTATTGATTGATGAATCCACCTTAACTAGAATTGCTAACGCTATTCGTGAAGCGTTGAGTAATGAAAATAAAATGAAGATGTCAGAGGTGGCTACGAAGATTGAGGAAATTGTAGCTGCACGAGATTCTTTCAAAGAGCAGTATAACTATTATTGGAAAGAATCATATGATGGAAAACACACCATAATAGATGCTATTGTTGATAATGGTGGAGATGATATGAAGATATCGACAGCAACGACTTTTGAAATGCTAGCAGATAAAATTAGCACAGTTGCTTCAAGGAATTATAATGCAGGGGTTACAGATACGAAAGTTGGAACAGCAACAGCAGAAGATGTATTGGCAGGAAAAACATTTACTAATGCCAATGGTGTTGGATTGGTTGGCACTATGACAAACAATGAAGCGAAGACTGTTTCATTAAATTGTAGCGAAAACTACACAATTCCAAAAGGCTACCACGACGGAAATGGTATTGTAAAAGCAAATACATTATCAAGTCAAACAATAGGAACTGCCACATCAGCAGATATTTTAGAGGGAAAGACAGCATGGGTTGGTGGAACTAAACATACTGGAACAAAAAAAGATTGTCCGAATGGAACGAAGTGGGGCAGTTCTTACAGCATATCTGGTGGTATTGTAAATGCGATATGTAATGCTAATGGTCGTTGGGTTATCGGACAAAATGCAAGAATATCGTATTCTGATGATGGTAAAACTTGGAATAATAGTGGAGTTAGTACTGAAACTGTAAAATGTGTATGTAATGCTAATGATATTTGGCTTGCAACAAGCACTTATAATGGCTTATGGTATTCAACTGATGGCAAAACATGGAGTAAAGTTTGTACAGAAAAGTTTAATAAAGTATATAACGCTAATGGTCTTTGGGTGGCGTTAAGTAGTGCTAATAAAGGACTATGGTATTCGAATGATGGTATTACGTGGAATCAAAGTAATGTTACTAATGGTTATTTTTATTCTATATATTATAGTAATAACCTTTGGGTAGTTGGTGGTAATAATGTTAAAGGCTTATGGTATTCAACTGATGGCAAAACATGGAATCAAAGTAATGTTGTTAATGAAGAAATAAAAACTATATGTTGTTTTAACGGAGTTTGGGTTGCAGGTTCTACAAAAACAAATCATACATCTGGACTATGGTATTCGAATGATGGTATTACATGGACAATAATTGATAATGGAATAATTGTACAATCGCTATGTAAAGCTAATGGAATTTTGGTAGCTGGTTCTTATGGCAAAGGACTATGGTATTCGAATGATGGTATTACATGGAATCAAAGTAATGTTAAATCTTATCAGTTTACGGTCATATACAACGCAAATGGAATTTGGATTGCAGGTGGTTATTCATGTGGTTTATGGTATTCAACTGATGGTCAGGAATGGAATCGAAGTGATAACACAGTTAATACAATACAAGATATACATAATGCGAATGGTCTTTGGATTGCATCCACAGATAATGGAGCAGTATTATATTCTCTATCATCAGCAATATAGAAATGAGGTGAATCATGGTAATTACATCTGACACAATAATAGTAACTGCTTCTTTGGTTACTGCAATGATTACAATAGGGGGGATTGCCTTGGCTATCGTGCGTTGGGTATTTCGTCAACAAGAGCAGGATAAGGATATTAAAAATATGAAAGAAGAACAATGTTTATTAACCTATGGAGTGCGTGCTTGTTTGGACGGATTGGAGCAAATGGGGGCAAATCATACAGTTACAGAAGCAAAAAATAAGATAGATGAACATTTGAATCAAAAAGCACACGATATGTAAAAAGTGAGTTTCTATAAAAAGGAACTCACTTTTTCTTTATGAAAGGATGATTAAAATGAATTTTGGAAAAGCATTAGAAGCATTAAAACAAGGTTATGCAGTAAAACTTCCACATTGGAAAGGATATTGGAAGAAAGAAGATAACACAGTAAAAATGTATTGCAAAGACGGAACTGTATTGGACATCAGAGAAACACAGAATGTATTTTACACACTTAGCAATATTGCATCTGAAGAATGGGAAATTATAGAAGATTGTGATATTGATTTAAACGTACATACATTTACATTTGGAGAAGCAATCAGACATTTAAAAGTAGGTAAAAAAGTTGCAAGAAAAGGTTGGAATGGCAAGGGAATGTTTGTCGTATATCAAAAAGGCTATCCAAAAGGGATTCCATGCAATAAACAAACTGCCAAAGCATGGGGAATGGACGAAGGGGATTTATTTAGATGTAATCCATATCTGCAGATTAAAAATGTAGATGGTTCACATTCCATGTGGATTCCGTCAATCGGAGATGTTTTGGCAGAAGATTGGGTATTAGTAGAATAGGAGATAGATATGTTTAAAAATTGTGTAGTAAAAGAAAATGTAAATACTATTAAATGGTTCAAAGCTGCAGGAGTTCGTGCAGTAAAAACAGTAGCTCAGACAGCTGTCGGTATGTTAGTAGTTGGAACTCCGGCAAATGAAGTTGATTGGATTAACGTATTATCAGTATCAGCAGTAGCAGGAATTATTTCAGTCTTAACAAGTATTGCAGGCATTCCAGAAGTAGAAGAACAGGAGGAAAAATAATATGATTACACAAAAACAGTTTAAAGAGCATTTTCAGGATTTATATGATAAAAAAGCAGTCTATGTGTGGGGTGCAAATGGAGAGATTATTACAAAAGAACTTATGGATAAGCTTTATAATACTTATGGTTCAAAAACCTACAATAAAGCATATTATGATAATAAGTTAAAGGAAGGTCAGGGAAGAATTGGTGCAGACTGTTCAGGAGCAATTTATCCACTTTCTAAAGGGGATAAAACAGCAAAAGGCTATTACAATGCTTGTAGAGTAAAAGGTACAATCAGCAATATGCCAAAAGATACAGCTTGTCTTGTGTTCAATAAGAACTTTACTCATGTTGGTGCTTATACAGGAGATGGAAATACCATTGAAATGCGTTCCAGTAAGTTAAATGTACAAAAAGAAAAGTTCAATGCTGCTAGATGGACATATTATGGTATTCCTGATTGGTTAGAAACAGAAACGACAGAAGAACCAGTAAAGGAATCAGGAGACCCTATTATCAGAAATATTCAGCAATGGTGTAATGAGTATTGTAATGCAGAACTTGTCATCGATGGAGAATATGGACCAAAAACAAAAGCCGGATTGTGTAAAGCATTGCAACATTATTTGAATATTACATATAACGAAAATTTAGAAGAAGATGGAATTTTTGGCGAAAAAACAAAAGAAGCTTGCAGAACCATTTCCGGTAAGAATGAACTTGTTTATATTGCACAGGCAGTATTATATTGTAAAGGTTATGATATGAGCCACAGTATTGCAAACAACAATTTGGATGGCGAATTGGGAACAGGAACGAAGAAAGCAGTTTTAGAATATCAGCAAGATACAAGAGGTCTTAGACAAGACGGATTATGTGGACAGGCTACTTTTTATAGTATGTTTCATTAATTTTTTAAAAAATATATTAATGTAAGTTCAATAAATAAAAAACGGGAAAATCATATTTTCTTTTATTGAATCAGAAATACATGGTTTAGTTTTAAAATCTTTAAATAATGGATATATCAAACTGAATATATATACTATTATAGAAACCAAACAAGCACATGGATACATTTAAGTGAAATTAAAATTTGGAATTGGTTGGATTGCTTTAGAATTTGTAGAAAAATTATAAGAACATATAAAATAATTGTATACATTAATACATTATTGTCAAATGAATGATTTAAGTGTATAATAATTATTGACAATACTTGAATAGTATGATAGACTAATAAAATTATTTTTTGGAGGTGTTGGTATGAATAATGAAATGCGTATACAAATAAATGCGTTGGCAGAAGATATTATTAAAATCTTTGACATACCAACGCCTATTGAAGATATTGATGTGGTTGTTGAAACTTTAGGTGGTAAAATACAAGAAGATATGGAGAGTGGAAGTTTCTCTGATGGAAAAATAGAGAGAGAGGAAGTCGATGGTAAATTTTTGATTAAAATACCATATGGACAATCTGAAAGTAGAAAAAATTTTACAGTTGCACATGAATTAGGACATTTGTTTTTACACATGGGTTATTTGATTGATGCAGAATTATGGGAAAAATCTAAAAATAAAACTTTTTATCGTAAAGGAAATTCTGAAATAGAATTACAAGCTAATGAATTTGCAGCAGCGTTTTTGATGCCAAGAAAAAAGTATAAAGAGATTTTAGATAAGTATTCTGAAAGTAATTATGTTTTGATTTCCAAAGTGGCTGATTATTTTAATGTCTCAATTGATGCAGCATCGTATAGAGGAAAATGGTTAGGATATTTAGAATGGTAAATTTTGAAGAAAAAAAAGAGTTATCTAAGTATAAAATAATAGTAAATAATACAGAAGAACAAGATACATTATTATCAAAAGAGAGTTTTAAAAATGTAGGAGATAATGTTGTCTTGTTCTTTTCTTTTGATATTGTAAACTCATCTATATATAAAACTATTAATTATTATGGTTGGTCAGTTGTTATTGATAAGATTATTACTGAGCTTAGAAATAAGGTAAAGGAGAAGATTACACGTGCAGAAGTATGGAGAGTTTTAGGAGATGAGGTTATATTTATAGTCAATATATGTGATATCGAATCTATATATGAATATATTGAATCTATATATAGTATATTGATAAATTTTTGTGAAAATATTGAAAATGGAAATTTTTTTGATAAGATAGAAAATTTATCTCATTCAATGATTCATTTAATGAAGATAGAGAATATTATTTCATTACAATCTTGTGCTTGGCTTGCAGCTGTTAAAGATAAAAATGAAATAAAAGATATTTCAAATATAGAATATATAGAAAATATGTTTGAAATTATTGAAGAAAATAAAAATATAAAATTTTATGAATTTATAGGAATTGATATTGATACGGGTTTTAGATTAGTGGAACAAACTAGAGAAAAAAGGTTAGTTTTAAGTTTTGAGTTAGCATATATACTTTCAAAACATAAGGAATTTATAAAACGGTTAAATATAGTGACATATCGTAAATTGAAAGGTGTATGGAATAATTCTGCATATCCAATCATATGGTATTATGATAAAAATAAACATAATAATAGAAAATTTATTGCAAGTTTTCCATTTGATGCTATTGAAAAAGATGAGATTTATGTAGAATTTTTTAGTAAAAAAATTTTTCCAGAGTATATGTATAAAGATGTGAAAAATGCTTTGAAAAAAATTTTATTAGATAGAAAATTGGAAGTAAAAATTAATAGAATTGAAAATCTTATAGAAAACAGTAAGAATTCATATAAACAATATATTGATAATTCTAAATTGGAATTACATTGTGTAGCAGTTTGTTATAATGAAGAAGGAAAAATTCTTATTGTAAAAAGAACTGAAAGAGAAATACTTAAATCAAAATGGGAATTTGGTTGTGCTAAAGCAAATTCAAGAAAACAATTGATAGATACTATCATAGAAGAATATGAAAAAGATTTTGGGATTCAAATTGAATTATATATA
>JAFWXB010000053.1 GCA_017523185.1 Lachnospiraceae bacterium
ACTACCGGAGCAAGGTTTGTATTAATGCCTAATACACTTAATTCGCTACCAATAATCTGTCCTGCTGCTTTTGCAGCTTCGGTTGTTCCAACTGCACCTAACGCCATATTTCCTGGTAATGCTGTTCCTGTTCCAAGACGATATACGGAACCACCTTCTTGGTCAGCACTAATAATCAATGGAATACCCCCATCTTTTGTTGCTGCTTCCTGCAATGCGATAGAAAGATTATAAGACTGTTCGGTATCAATTAAGTTCTGTGCGAAGTAAATTAATGCACCAAAATCATAATCTTCTACAATCTGTCTAATCTGGTCGTTCATTACGGTAAAGCCTGTTTGTGCTACATCATCTGTCAAATCTTCGTCCCAGTATCTGAAGTCTACCATGAGCATCTGGGTAACTTTTTGACGTGTTGTCATGTTGTCCATGATTTGTTCTACTCTTGATGTTGCTGCTACTTCAACGTCTGCATTTGCTGCTAATACAGTATGTGGAAGTAATGTTGTTATCATCAACACTAACGTAAGAATAGAAGCCAATACTCTTTTTCTCATATCCTCTACATTCCTTTCCTTTTTTCGATGAACTCTTATTCCCATAATAAAGAGTCCCCCTTTCTTTTGTCTTACAGTTGAAAAATTCACCTGCAAATATTCTTTTTTCGCTATTTGCGAAAAAATTGCCCCTGAACCTCCTTTCAATTTTTTATGTTAAAAAAGTACATCATTTACAAATTCCCCTATGACGTCTTTCTCTACATCAATATCAATAAACAATTTCTAAATATAGAGTTTTTTATCATCTGTTCCAAATTTGAAAAACTTATAATTCAGTTTTTCTTTCCTAATTTTCTTTTTTATGTCAAACAAATACTTTACTACTTGCTTACGTTCTAATATTCTTAAAATATAACAAAATAACTTAATTACAATAAATGTGCAAAAATCCTACTCCTTCAGGTGTGAGAGGGATAGTATAAAATACTAGATATTTACACCAACTTAATCGGATAAACATCTTTCAATATGAACTGCTAAAAAGCCTTTTTCCATTTCGTCAAGCTCTAATGCTAAACGTTCTGACATCTTTTTACAAACTTCCTCTGCAATTTTGATAGCTTTTGGATATTCTTTTTCCATAAATTCATTCAAACAGATATTTACTTTTTCACCTGTCTTTGTTCTTATAATCATATAATACAAATGACTTAAAAGTCTTGAATATGTTAAAGAATTTTCATCAATTTGTTTATCTGCAAGTGCTTCTACTAATTGCATACTATCATCTACCAATTGAGTATTTTTAAGAGTATCTGACACTTGTTCATGTGATAATCCTGAATGAATGTGTAATGCAATAAACCCTGCTTCATCATCTGTTATCTCATATCCTGCAAGTTCCTTGATAATATCACGCGATTTTAATGCAACGGCATATTCTTTTCCAAATAATACTTTAATATCCGGAATAAACGGATTCGACACAAAAATATGTTCCCGTTCTCGTTTTGCTGAAAATGCAATATGGTCTGCAAGTGGTAATAACACATCCGAACTGATTTCATCATGAAATACAAGTCTTGCTTCATCTATAATTCTGGCTGCTGCCTCTAAATAAACGGCTTCTATTCCATTTTCTGTACCAATTTCTACACTTCTTCCGGTTGTTCCTGCTAATTTATATTCTTTTACATCTGTTCTGCTTTTTATAAGCGAACCATTCTTTTTTCCAAACCCAATTCCTTTTCCAAGTAAAATACTTTCTGTATTTTTTTCTGTTCCTTGAACTAATAATGCATTATTATTCAATATCTTTATTATCTGATACATATATCAAACCTTTCTAATCTGTTTTGATAAATCCACATTGATAAAAATATTTTCTCACAACAAAAAAAAGGCATAAACTTATCTGCTAAAGAAAATTTTCCTTTATTATTGCGAATAGTTTATGCCTGCATAATCAGTAACACACTATTAAAATCTTTATTAAATTAATCACTACTAATAATTTATCCCATTTAACAAAAACTGTCAACTTGTATAATTGTACATAATTCTGTCTTTAAACTTGTGCATTTTGCTAAAAAATTACAATTTTTTATTCTTTAGACACAAATTCTTTTCTCTATTCTTGACTTGTTTCTGTTTTTTTCTTTATACGAGCTTTTTTTCTGCGTTTTTCTTCATACATTTGTATATCAGCTTGTTCAATTAAAACCGTTAAGTCTTCTATATCTCTTGCCTGATATTTTATTACTCCAATACTCGCAGATAATCGAAATGGATATTTATGTTCTTGATTACTGCTTCTTATCGAATTGCGGATAGCATTTACCAACATTTCTGCTTTTTTCCCACTTCTACTACTTCCTAAAATAACAAACTCATCGCCACCATATCGCATTGCCAGCATACCATCATTCAAATTCTTTTTGATACACCAAGCCATCTCTCGAATCAAATCATCTCCTGCATCATGACCATAAGTATCATTCACCGGTTTTAAACCGTCAATATCCATGAATAACAAAAATATCTGTTTATTTTGTGCTTTCATTTCACGAATCATAGCTTTTGCTTCATAGAAAAAACCGGCTCTATTGTGAAGATTTGTAAGTAAATCATAACTCCATAAACTATTTAATCGCACTACTGCATCTTGTAATAACATCAATTTACGCACATTTTCTAATGCTACTCCAATATTCATAATCCATGAATAATATAAGCTATGTTCTAAAGGCAATCTTGTGTTTTGTGTAATACAGTATCCATAACAACATTTTTGAAAATAAACGGGAGTTATAATAAAATAATTACCTCCACTTCGTTCTTTACATTCTTTTGGAAGAACAAGTCCTTTTTCAAATGTTGGATATGATTCAAATTTGCCATTTTCATATGCCAAAGCTAATTCTATCTGCTCGGTGTACGTTTCATTTACTTGTTGAATATCAATATTCTTCCCAATGTTAGATTCCGGAATACAAAAAACTTTATCACGTTCACATAAACATAAGTAAAACGATTCCAATTCTGTCTGAACAATATAATCTTTTAAAACTACTATTATATCTTGAGGTGTTTCTAATCCCGAAAATTGAGCTGTCATATTACGAACAATATCTGACATACGAAGTGTCGTCATTTGGTCGCTGATATATTTTCCCTTGAGCCATTCTACATCAATCGTTTTATCAGCGTCACACCCACAACTTCCTCTTGTTTCTAATTTGCATGGCATCTCATGTTTTTCAGGTGCTTTTCCAATAGATTGTGCCAATACATCCATTACAGATTGATATCCTACATCATATTGACTTTTATCAATGGTAGTAATAGGAGGAATATGCAAATAAGATGTTTCTCCATTGTCAAATCCGGCAATACGAACTTCTTCCGGAATACGATATTTGCTATTTTTTAAAATTTCTGCTACCCCAACTGCCATAGCATCATTTGCACAAATAATACAAGATGGGGTCTTTCCATTTTTCAAAAAATATTTTGCTGCTTCTCTACCTGATTCTAAATTAAACATTCCAAGATATACATGGTCTTCCTGTAATGGTATATTGTACTTTTGTAATACATCACAATATGTCTGATAACGCTTTTGTGCCTCTTTGCTTCTTATAGGACCTCTCACATAATAAATGTCTCTGCAATTATGTTCTGTTATGAAATGCTCTATAAGTTCATATTCTGCTTCATAACTCGATATTCCAATATATCCCATTCCTTCTATTTCATTATCAATACTAACTGCAGGAATTCCACTTTCTTTAATTGCTTGAATACTATAATCAACTGCCGGTCGATAATGCAATGTATTTAACACTAAAATTGCTGCATCAAATTGCTTAAAATCTGGAAGTTCCATAATGCGATATGCACCACGCACATTTTCATTTTCTTCTGTAGCACTTACATAATTGGTGAAAACAAATAAATTTGCATCTGTTTCTTTTGCTGCATCAATCATACCTTCTAAAATTTTTCTTTGATTATCTAAATTGATGGCACACATCAATACGGCAATTTGCTTTCCCAAATAAATCTCCCCCTTTTATTCAAGCTCACTTGAACGAAATGCTTATCGCACTTTACAATAAATGTGTTATATATCCACACAAACTTAAAGTACAATAACTTTACGTACTTACATTGAAAAATGAAATAGATGGTTGTAGCAAAACAAATCTTATTGCTACATAAAATTTCGCCAAGTCATATATTTGTTAATCTTATCCCCTAAAAGGTAACTGTCTTATCAACTTTTAAGATAAACACCACTATATACATTATTAAATAATATAATTATTAGTGGAAAAAGTCAATAAATTCCAAGGTTTTTTGATAATCTATCCAAATATTTTTGTGCATAATATTTCATGAATAATATCTTCTATAACTTTTTCATCTGTTCCAACTATAATATCGGCACATTCTTGA
>JAFWXB010000054.1 GCA_017523185.1 Lachnospiraceae bacterium
TACTTCTTCTGCATGAGAAGGTCCACAAAGCACACATACATCTGCATTTGGAATCTCGTCTTCTACTACTTCCGTAATTGTCATAAGTGTATTATCTTCAATTCCTTTTGCCACACACACAATGATTTGTCCATTCACTACAAACGGTGCCATCGTTTTTGCCGTACTTCTTGTAAATACAGAAGGTACTGCTAAAACAATTAAATCTTTTCCTATAATTGCTTCTTGTAAATTACAAGTAAACTGCATACTTTCTGCCAATTTAATATTTGGAAGCTTGTCTAAATGTTCTCTATGTTCCTTTAACATACGAATTTCATCTTCTATAATTGACCAAATAGTTACTTCATGCCCATTATTTGTAAGATTAACTGCTAAAGCTGTACCCCAGCTTCCAGCTCCGATAATTCCAATTTTTTTCATAATTATTTCTACCTTTTTGTATTATTTACGAATACCAATTACTTAAATTTCTCAAATACTTTTTAAATGATACATATCTTTCTATAACTAACAGAAGAAATAATTTCTATTATTATATTTGCAATACAAATTATTTCTTTTTCAATGAAATTTTATTTTCTGTTCCATTCATCAAACGTACAATATTTGCTTTGTGGCGATAAATTACCATAACGGAAAATGCAAGTGACAACAAATTAAATTCTAAAACAGATGCTTCATTAATCCCTAAAAAACCATAGTAATTAAACAACACAATCTGCAAAATAAATAAAATTGCCATTAAAATAGACCCAAGTGATACATATCTTGTTAATTTAACACAAATAATAAATACAACAAGACATAGTGGTACAGCTAATGGTGCAATAGCAATTACAACACCTGCTGTACACGCAACACCTTTTCCACCCTTAAATTTTAAATAAAACGGATAATTATGCCCTAATACAGCACCAAATCCTGCATACAGTTCTAATACTTTTATATCACCTGTAAACATATCTCCTAATAAAAATTTTACAAGCAAAATTGCAAGGATTGGCTTAAAACAATCTCCCAACAAAGTAATTGCTCCTGCTTTTGCTCCTAAAGTACGAAGTGTATTTGTAGCTCCTGCATTTCCGCTTCCATGTTCTCGAATATCAATTCCCTGTGTTTTCCCATAAATATATCCTGTTTGAAATATCCCAAATAAATAGCCGATTGTCAATGCCACCAGACGAATCCCCATAATTATTTTTCTTCCTTTCGTTCTCTGGTAATGAATTTAAGAGCTGTTCCTCTAAATCCAAAAGTTTCACGGATACGATTTTCCAAGTATCTTGTATAAGAAAAGTGCATTAAATTCTTATCATTTACAAATACGACAAATGTTGGTGGTTTTACAGATACTTGTGTTACATAGTAAATTTTTAAGCGTTTTCCTTTGTCAGTTGGTGTCTGTTGCATTGCAACTGCTTCAGCTACAATCTCATTCAATACACCTGTTGCTACACGCATACTGTTATTTTCAATAACAATATCTATCATTTCAAAGATTTTTGGAAGTCTTTGTCCTGATTTTGCAGAAATAAATAAAATTTCAGCATATGGCATAAAACTTAAAATTTCACGAATTTTTTGTGTATGTTCTTTTACTGTATCGTTATTCTTCTCAATTGCATCCCATTTATTAACTGCAATAATAATTCCTTTTCCTCTATCATGGGCAATTCCTGCGATTTTGGCATCTTGTTCTGTAACACCTTCTGTTGCATCAATGACAATTAACACAACATCTGCACGTTCTACTGCTGCAACTGCACGAATAATACTGTAACGTTCAATATCTTCTTTTACTTTACTTTTTCTTCGGATTCCTGCTGTATCAATAAAAACATATTCTTTTTTATTAAATTTAATAACCGTATCAATCGCATCTCTTGTTGTTCCTGCAATATCTGATACAATTGCTCTGTCTTCCTGTGCTAATTTATTTACTAAAGAAGATTTACCTACATTTGGCTTTCCTATAATGGCAATTTTCGGACGGTCATCTTCTTCTTCTATTTTAGCAGAATCCGGAAAATGTTTTACAACTTCATCTAACATATCACCAAGACCTAACATAGAAGCTGCTGATACTGGATATGGTTCTCCAATTCCTAAATTATAAAATTCATAAACATCTGCCATAAATTTTTCAAAACTATCTACTTTATTTACAACAAGAATTACAGGCTTATGGGAACGTCGTAACATATCTGCTACTTTAGAATCAGAATCCTGTAAACCTTGTCTTACATCAACAACAAATAAAATAACATCTGCTGTATCAATTGCAATTTGTGCCTGCTCACGCATTTGTGATAAAATAATATCTCCACTTTCCGGTTCAATTCCACCAGTATCAATCAATGTGAAATTATAGTCCAGCCATGTTGCATCTGCATAAATTCTATCTCTTGTTACTCCGGGTGTATCTTTTACAATAGAAATACGTTCCCCTGCAAGTGTATTAAAAAGTGTTGATTTTCCTACATTTGGTCGACCAACAATTGCTACAATTGGTTTGCTCATATCTGCTCCTTTTCTTTATATAATATATTAAATATACGTTTTTATTACTTATAAATAATGAATATAAATAAATCATTTTGATATATATTCAAAAAGTTCTATTTATTTTTTACTTACCTTACCCATAATTATATATTCCAATATTTCTTTCATACAAATTACTTTTATTGTCAACAATTATTATTAAATCCCTAACATTGCATCTAATAAATCTTGACCGCTTGATTTTACAATAACAACTTCAACTTGTAAAGCATTTTTCACATCTTCTACTGTCCAATCGTCAAGAAATACCTTTTCTCCCATACGCAACATATTACAAGGAATCCCAACATAATTTCCAAGTTCTCTGTTTTTAAGTTGTGCTGTCATATCTTGTGCTGTAATTAATCCGGATACCGTAATTTTCTCGCCAAAAAAATCATTGCGAATGGGTACTACTTCTATTTCATATCCATTAAATACAGCCATACATTCTTTTGCAAGTTCTTCTATAAATGGACCTGCCAATTTTCCTGTTGCTAAAGTTACTTTATGTTTTCCTTTAAATTCTTCTTGTAAACGTGTTTGAATTTCTTCGAATTTCTCTGTTTTATATTCTTCTAATGCTTCATGAAATTCCGTCATCAGCAAACGTAACATTCCGACGCCATTTTCTAATTGAATATAACCATCATAACATGCTTCTTCCGGTAAAGGCAAATCAGCCAACAGATACCACTCATCACTTGCTTGTACAAAATGTACACCATGTGTTTCCATACAAATATTTTGCCATTTTTCAATGATTGCAATCACTTGTCTTGCATCTTCTTTTGTAAAAGATTCTAATGGATATAATCCTTCACGATATTTTGTCAATCCAACAGGTACAACAGAAAGACTTTCCATATAAGGAAGGTACTTTGTCAAATCTGAAATTGTACGTTCTAGTTCTTCTCCATCATTCTCACCCTTACAAAGTACAATCTGCCCATTCATTTCTAACCCTGCTTCAAATAAACGGTCCATTTTCTCTAAAGAAGTTCCTGCAAAACGATTATGTAACATCTTACAACGAAGTTCTGGATTTGTTGTATGCACCGAAATATTAATTGGAGCTAAACGATACTGAATAATACGTTCTAAGTCTTTCTCTTTCATATTTGTAAGCGTTACATAATTTCCCTGTAAAAAAGAAAGTCTTGAGTCATCATCTTTAAAATATAAAGTATCTCTCATTCCGGGAGGCATTTGATCGATAAAACAAAACATACACTTATTTGTACATGATTTGTAATCGTCCATCAAACCATTTTCAAATTCAATACCCAAATCTTCTTCATATTCTTTTTCAATTTCCAATTCCCATTCTTCACCATCTGCTTTTTGGACAATAATATCTAAAAAAGTATCATTCACAAGAAAATGATAATCAAATACATCTTCAATTTCTTCTCCATTGATAGAAATCAGTACATCACCAACCTCTAATTCCATTTCTTCTGCAATACTATTTGGTATAATTTTATATATTGTATGTTGTTTACTCATAATGCTCCTAAACTATTATATATTTTTATTGTATGTGATAATAGTAACACATTTGTTCCAAAAAGTATAGTCCTTTTCAAAAACAATAAAAAACTTCTTGAAATATTAAATTTCAAGAAGTCTTTCTTTACTTAAATTCTTTCTTTATTTTTGTATTACTTAATATAAATCTAATAACAAACTATATTCTTTAAAAATAATATACTATTACAACATATATTTTAACATTTACAGATTAGCATTTTCCTCTATGAGATTCAC
This sequence comes from Lachnospiraceae bacterium, assembly GCA_017523185.1. Next base: position 4,318 of record JAFWXB010000054.1, read on the forward strand.
ACCTTTATTTACTCTACAATTTCATTCCCCCACCAAATATCATCTACTGAATCAAGTAATCCTGTTTCTATCAACGCTTGTATGATATGTTCACATTTTTTTCCATATCTTATATAGACACTTGCCCATGAATTTTCATAGTCATAATATTCCACAGATTCTACATGAACAGTACCAAAAAGAGAATCAGAAGAATATACATTCATTTCTTCTTTTTCTTGCTTTGGAAGTTCAAAACTCAAGCTGATATATGGTAAATCTCCATACTTATTTTCTTGATATTTATAAGAATATTCAGAATTATATTCATACAAAATTCCGTTTTCTGCATCTTTTAAAATTGCTGCATATATAATTTTGGCTTGTTCTGCACTAATTTCCTTATATTCATGTTCATTTTCATAATTTTCTACAAATTCGTCCACATATCTCTTTCTTAAAAATTCAAACTCTCCTGTGCCAAATGTAGTGACGTCTTTATAATTATCACAAATACGATTTGTCAAAAATTGTTCCTAACTTTTTCTATTTCTATAATTTTATCAATCCAAGCAATTGCACTTTCTAATAATGGAATATCATAATAACGTCTGCATGAGATTCCATTTTCTAATATGTAATTAATAGAAACTGTTTGATAATCAATATCATCTAAATAATTATATCGATTTTTATATATAAAATCCTCATATACATCTTTATTTGATAAAAGTTCCTTATGTAATTCTATTACTTTTCCTACTTCTTCTCCTTCAAAATGCATACTATAATTATAATCTATATATGCCATTTTTACATTTTCCTGTTTTGGAATATACATTTCATAATAATTGGAAAACTGATATAATATACCAAAACATACTACTAAAAATACAGAAAACATACCACATTGTATCCAATTTTTCTTTTGAAATACTTTAAAAGATTTTTTTACTAACATATCTGCTGCAAAGTAAAAAATAATACCTACACACAACATGACAAGAATTAAAATCGGTATAGAAAAATAAATCCCAATTTCTCGGAATACCTCCGAAATACACAAACCAAGTAAAATTCCACAAGTTGTTCCAATCCCCCAACGGAAAATCGGTTTTACAAATCCTACAGTAATTAAATCGCCTGCATGTTCAATATGACGTTTTTTATATATTACATAAGCAACTGCATACATAATAATTGCTACTACAAAATATATCACTATAACAGGTAAACCTTCTATTTCTATTCCTGCAAAGTATCCTTCTTCGTTATATCTGTTATAAATATCAACTTCTACCATAAATGCTAAAAGTGGTGAAAATAAATTTACAAGACTTTGTGGAATTACATCTCCATAACTCGCTCCATATCCAAAAATATTGATAACCACTTGTATAACGGAACTAATAATGGTTGAAAAAAAGTTCAACGCTACAAGATATATCAAATATCCAAATCCATTTCCTGTACAAAAAGCACAAATTGTTACAACTGCAAATGCTATGAAAGAAGTTACCATCATAATTAATAACCAAATTCCCAAATATTCTATTGCTGTAACGCCTTCACTTAAACAAACAAATACGGTAACAACAAATGTAATAATTTGTGGCACTATCATAAACGCTAAACCACTCAATACATTTGTACCAAATAACTGTGTCCTATCTACCGGTAACGCATGAATCATATTCGCATTTCTGCTATTATACAAATAGCCAAATACTAAAATACCTGTTGCAACTGCCATACCTACAATAAGAACTATATAAATAGATATACTCAAACAATGACCCAGTTGTGCTAATTTATCATCCATTGTAAACATTGCATAACTATTATTATATGTAAACAATAAATTAATTGGCAAAGCCATCAGTAACATTAATGTATAAACACTCCACAACGGCCAATAAAGTGTCACATTCTTCCAAAATAGCGTTTTATTAAAAAAGGATATCTTTGACTTCATAATTGACACCTCCCATTTCATAGATAAATATTTCTTCTAATGTAAGTGGCAAAATATCCACAATTGCAAATAATTCTTTATCTTTTACAATTGCTTCTGCTGCTTGTTGTGGATTTCCTTTTACAATTAACGTGTATACACGTCCTGTATTTGACATATGAAGCACTTTAAACTCCGGTGGCAATTTTGGCATACCTGTTTGACAAGCAACTTGTATCTTAGAAATATTTCCTTGAAGTTCCGTTAAAGAACGTTCAATAATTACCTTTCCTTTATTCATAATGCCCACATGGTCACATACATCTTCTAATTCTCTTAAATTATGAGAAGATACCAATACCGTCATCTGACTTTCACTTACTTCTGCCATTAAGATACTCCAAATTTGTCTTCTCATCACAGGGTCAAGTCCATCAACCGGTTCATCTAAAATGAGGATTTCGGGTTTACAACAAATAGCAAGCAAAAATGCCACTTGCTTTTGCATACCTTTGAAAGTCTGCGAATATTTCTTTTTAAATCTATTGTTGGAAAAAACTCTTTCAAACGATGAAACATAGCTTCATCAAAGGTTGGATACATTCCTTTATAATAACGCATCATTTCCATAGTATCGGCTTGTAAAAAATAAAATAAATCGTCCGGTATATATGCAATTTTTGCTTTTACTTCACGATTTTCATATACCGGTTGCCCTGCTACAAAAACTTCACCTGCATCTTGACGATAAATTCCTGTTAAATGACGAATAATTGTTGATTTTCCGGCACCATTTGGTCCTACAAGACCATAAATTTCGCTTTTTCCAACGTGCATATTTACACCATCTAACGCACGAAATTTTTCAAATTCTTTAATTACATTATTCACTTGAATCATTTATATTCCCTCCTTTTGCAAGCATAAAAACCCTTTTACTCAAGTCTTCCGGAGTGACTGAAAAATAAAACAATTCTTTCGTTACTTCATCAAACTGCTCATATAATTCTTTTGTTTTACATTCTGATGCCTTTACACCCCTACTCACAAATGTACCTATTCCAAGTTGTGTATATACAAAACCTTCTTCCTCTAATTCCTTATACGCTCTTACGATAGTATTTGGATTAATTGCAAGTTTTGATGCCAATTCACGAACAGACGGAAGTTTTTCATCAGGATTTAAAAACTGATTGTATACCAGACGTTTAATGCCATCTTTTACTTGCTCATATATAGGTTTTGTATCCCTATAATTTAGCTGTATCACAAGTTTTCCTCCTTTACATCTCGTACCCCCCCCCCCGTAAAATTTTCACTTACGGAAGGTGTACTATTTGTTCTGATACACTAAGTGTAGCATATTTGCCAAAATATACAATTAAAGAAGATAGAATATTTTCTTATGATTTTTTTAAGATTTTTACATTTATATACCACTTTACAACTTTTGAAAAAACAATATTATATTCCATGATTTTCATTTTTAACTTTCTCTATAAATTTAAGTTATTTTTGTTATTTATTTAACAATCATGTCTTTTACAATTCTTTCATTTACACTCATCAGAAATTCATTAATTTCTTTATAATTCGGCTGTTCCGGTAATTCTGTATGTTCTTTTGCGTAATTCAA
>JAFWXB010000055.1 GCA_017523185.1 Lachnospiraceae bacterium
CCCACATGAAATTGCAGAAGTCATTGGCGAAAGAACCCATAGTATCGTGGTCAAAGTAATCGGAAAGAAAATGATTTTCTTCCGTCAGGCGAAGAAAAATTCCAAATATAATCTTCCGGATTAATACTTGTCTTAAGAATGGAGTTTCTCATGAAAATTGGTATTTTAGGTGGGTCTTTTGACCCAATTCACAATGGACACTTAAATATGGCATTAAAATCATACGAACAGTATCATTTAGATGAAGTATGGTTGATTCCAAATGGCAATGCACCACATAAAAATGCCAATCAAATGGCAGATGCAACGCATCGATTGCATATGTGTAACCTTGTAGCAAAAGAATATCCGTTTTTAAAGACTTGTGATATCGAAGTGGTTTCTGAAGAATACAGCTATACTTATATCACAATGACAAAATTAAAAGAACTATATCCACAACATGAATTTTATTTCATTATGGGAGCAGATTCTTTGGATTATTTCGAAAGATGGAGAAAACCGGAGGTCATTGCTTCTTGTTGTGTCATTTTAGTAATCAATCGTGATGAATTTTCCGAAGCAGACTTAAATGAAAAAATTAAGAAGATTAATAGGATTTTTCCGGCAGATATTCGTATTGTCCATTGTCCGAAAGTGGATATTTCTTCGACAGAACTACGAGAGAAATTAGATAAAAATGATGTATTACCATCGGTATATGCATATATTCGTGATAACAATTTATACAAAAATTATAACGATACATCACTATTATAACTATAGGAGCGAATATCATGTATAAAAATCTTCAACAACAACTGAAAAATACATTAGATGTACCAAGATATGAACATACTCTCGGTGTTATGTATACTGCCGGTTGTATGGCAATGGCACATGATTATGATATGCAAAAAGCAATGTTAGCAGGACTGCTGCATGACTGTGCGAAATGTATGACACATGAAGAACGTTTATTGCTTTGTGAAAAATACCATGTAGAAGTGACGCAATCGGAATTAGATAATAAAGCACTTCTCCATGCAAAAGCAGGTGCTATTTTAGCGAAAACACAATATGACATTGCTGATGAAGATATTCTTCATGCTATCGCTGTGCATACGACAGGCGAACCGAATATGAATACCTTGGATAAAATTATCTATATTGCAGATTATATAGAACCGGGGCGAGATAAAGCTCCAAATTTAGAAAAAATACGTTCGTTAGCGTATAAGGATTTAGATGCTTGTATGGCACAAATTTTGTATGATACACTGAGTTATCTAAAAACGCGTGGTGGATTCATAGACCCAACCACAGAACAAACCTATCATTTTTATAGTGCCAAATTATGTGACATATAAAAACATTTGCAAAACTAAATTCCAATGTATACACAAGAATTATAATTTGGAATATGGTCTTGCTATCAGCGTAACATTTATAAATAAAACTTCAAGATATGAAAGGAGTTTATATGGAATTATTAGATATTGTAAAACAAGCTGTAAATGCTTTAGAAGATAAAAAAGC
>JAFWXB010000056.1 GCA_017523185.1 Lachnospiraceae bacterium
GGAAATTGGGGAAAAATTCCGATTACCTATGCAGGTGGGGTACATACATTTAAAGATTTGGAGGATATCAAAAATCTTGGAAATGATAAGCTCAATGTTACGATTGGAAGTGCCTTGGATTTATTTGGTGGAGATATGAAATATCAAGAGGTGCTTATGTATATGGTATGCTGAACCTTGTAGCGTTATGTGTGTACACAGAAAACTCGATAAATACTAATTAAAAATATATTGAGGAGAAAAGCAATGAAGCAAATTGCTGTTGTATTAGGAGCGATTAATTTAACAAATCAGAAAAAAATATTGGAAGGCATGATATCTGCTGCAAAAGAAACCAATTGTAATTTATATGTATTTACCAATTATGTAGGCACGAAAGAAACGCCAGAACATATTACTGCAGTAAATCGTATTTTACAACTTCCTGAATTTCATAAATTTGATGGTGTCGTAATGGCAGCCAATACCATTCATGATTTTCCGACGGTAGAAAAAATGGTAAATCAAATACAAACCTATCATGTGCCAACGGTTAGCATTGATAGAGAATTTAAGGGAATGAGTTGTGTAAAAATTTCAAGCTATGACGCACAGTTTGAAATGGTAGAGCATTTTATTGCTCATGGTTATCGGGATATATGTTATGTGTCAGGACCATTGCACTTGAGCAAAGAGGCACAGTTGCGTATGCAGGCATATCTCGACGCAATGGATAAACATGGGCTTTGGGAATGTAAAGAAAAGATATATAAGGGCTTGTTTACCTTAGAAAGTGGTGTCGAAGCAGGGAAAAAAATCTTAGAAAATGGCAAGTTGCCGGAAGCTATTATCTGTGCAAATGATGATATGGCACATGGAATTATGGAAGTATTAAAAAATGCAGGTTATCAAATTCCAAAAGATGTAAAAATAGCCGGATTTGATAATGGCGAGTTATCATTATTAAATAAACCTGCGTTAACGACCATAGATAAGAATCAGTTTAAAGTAGGGTATCAATCCGTATATGAAGTTCTTGCATTGATAGATGGAAAAGAACCACAAGAATATATCATTCCTTGTAAATTGGAAAATAGGGAAAGCTGTGGTTGTAAGGAAAAACAACTTACAATAGAAGAATTGACTTTAGAGGTAGAACGGCTGAAAGAAAAATATGTATTGCAGAGACATAATATGCTTCGTATGTCAGATGTGGTTCGTAATATGACAGTGGATTTATCGAAAGCACATATACCGGATGAGGTAATTGATACGATAAAATCGTATGTTCCATTACTGAATATGGAAAAATTTTATCTGTGTTTGTGTGAAGAAGAAAAAATATTTGCACTTCCAAAAGAAAATTTTGGACAAAATATTGATATTTTGCAACAGAAAAATGAAGATTATACACCACAAATGGAATTGCCATTGGCCTATGAAAACGGAGTGTTTAAAGTGTATCAACATTTTGAAAAAGGTTTGGTGCTACCGAAAGAATGTCGCAATCAAAATGGTGGAAATGTTTATGTTGTCAGTCAGATTTTTTATGAGAATTTTTGTTATGGATATGCCGTAAGTGGAAATGCAGGAAGTTTAGCAGGAAGTAGTCTGTATTATTCATGGCTTATGGAAATCGGAGTAGGTTTAGAACATATTCGAAAATGGAGACTTTTAAAAGATGCTGTCGATAAATTAAATGGTATGTGGTGCTACGATAATATGACACAATTATACAATCGTTCTGGTTTTTATCATGAAGCGAAAACGCTGTTGCAACGGTTTCAGACAGAAAACAAGTGGATTTTCATTTTGTTTTTAGATGCAGACGGATTGAAAACGATAAACGACACAATGGGACATGAAGCAGGGGACCAAATGATACAAGCACTTTCCGCAGTAATTTATCTCAATACATCTTCGGAAATGCTGAGTATGCGTTATGGTGGAGATGAATTTGTTATTTTTGGTGGTTTTGTAAAAGATGAAACAACATTTGCAGAGGAAATAACAAAGCAGATTCAAAAGGACTTTGCTACGGTAAATGCTTCAAACATATATCCATTTCAATTATCTGCAAGTATTGGAACAGCTGAATTTTTAGCAAGAGAAATCGAGGATTTGAGTATATTAATAGAGCAGGCAGATAAACGAATGTATGAGGAGAAACGAAGAAAAAAAATGAGAAGATAAATAGCGTATATAAAAAATAATCCTATTTTTCTTTAATATTTATTTAATATCTATGTCATTGCTTTTATATGAAAATAATGGTATATTGATAAGCGATACACAATTTACAACAATTTAAAAGCGACAACACAGAGCATAACATCTGTTTGTCAAGAAAGATTTATGAGGTGAAATTTTTTGGACAGTAGTCAGATAGTTCAGTTAGTAACAATTTTAGTAATGGTATTTTTATCCGCTTTTTTCTCATCTTCAGAGACTTCTCTCACTACAGTAAATAAAATTCGTATGAAGAATTTGGCAGAAAATGGTGACAAACGAGCTGCAAAAGTCTTAAAAGTAACCAGTGACAGTGGTAAAATGCTTTCTGCTATTTTAATTGGTAACAATATTGTAAATATCGGTGCTTCTTCAATTGCAACCATGTTAGCCGTTGACCTTTGGGGCGATATCGGTTCTGGTATTGCAACTGGTTTGCTTACAATTATCATTCTTATCTTTGGTGAAGTTTCACCAAAAACCATGGCAACAATTAAAGCTGATTCTTTTGCTCTTGCAATTGCGGGTATTATTGATATTTTAATGATTGTTTTAACTCCGATTATTTTTATTATTAACAAATTAGCATCCGGTGTATTATTTCTTCTTCGTATCAATCCAAATGAAGCAGAAAAAGCCATGACCGAAGATGAAATCCGTACCATTGTAGATGAAAGTCAGGAAAGTGGCGTTATTGAAGATGAAGAATGTGAAATGATTCACAATGTATTTGATTTTGGGGATTCTCTTGCAAAAGAAGTCATGATTCCTCGTATTGATATGACATTTGTTCATGCAAATGCTACTTATGAAGAATTACTCAATATTTTCCGAGAGGAAAAATTCACTCGTCTTCCGGTATACGATGAATCGACAGACCATGTTATCGGTATTATCAATATGAAAGACCTACTACTCATTGACCATTCCGATAATTTTTCTATAAAAGATATTATTCGTGAACCATATTTTACATATGAACACAAAAATACTTCCGATTTGTTTATCGAAATGAGAAAATCTTCCATTTCACTTGCAATTGTTTTAGATGAATATGGTGTAACTGCCGGTCTTGTAACATTAGAAGATTTATTAGAAGAAATCGTAGGTGAAATTCGTGATGAATATGATAGCGATGAAGAAGATGCTATCATACAATTAAGCCAATATGAATACATGGTTTTGGGTTCTACCAACTTAAATGACGTTAATGACGAATTAAGCATGGAATTTGAATCGGATGACTATGATACAATTGGTGGATATTGCTTACAACTCTTAGACCACTTACCACAAAAAAATGAAACAATTTTCACAGAAGATGGTGCCGTTATCAAAATCAAAGAAGTCGATAAAAATCGTATTGAACGTATTTATATTCGCGTTCCGGAAAATGATGTAAAAACAGAAGAAACAAAATAAATAATTTATAAAATCCCCACTATTTTGTGCATTGCACTTAAAGTGGGGATTTTCTTGTATCAAGAGAGGTTTACAAATTAAAACCATACTATTATTTTTTTATAAATTTGCTTCATAGAACTTAAAATATAACCTATATATGGTATGGAAAATATGGTCTTCCCATGAAAATTATCTTGTGTAACAGAAACTCCATCTGATACCTTATTGGCATCTCCTTTTGTTTCCAATCCGTTTTCTGTCACAGATACTACCCTATGTGTCACCATACTTCCTGTAAATGTTTGAAATGCAACAATATCTCCTTCTTTTATTTCCTCATAACAAACATTCGTATCCACAAAACACAAACTTCCTGTCTGTATTTTCGGTTCCATAGAGCCTGAAATTGTGATATAAGGAGAAATACCATTCATCAAGAGTAATATAAAAATAATAGTTCCAATAAAACCAAATAAAAATAATATATTGATTATATTGTCTATAAATTTTATAATTTTTCCTATAAACTTTCTTATCATTTCTATAAATTTTTTCATGCAACAGCCTCTTAATTTAAAACTATCGCTATCACTTAGCTTCCATATACTCTAACATATCGAACTAGCGTATATGTGTTACCATCACCATCTGTTGCAACTACTGTTACTGTTGTAGTAACACCCCATACCAAAGCTAAATCATAATAGTAATACCCATCTTCACCCAAATATGCTATATTACCATTTACAGTAACTGATACTACACCACTGTCCATATCAGACGCATAGCCACATACATTGATTACATCC